>JAKDUN010000075.1 GCA_030457675.1 Brachybacterium sp.
CTGTTCACCTACTACCCGTTCTCCGCCGCCAGGCTGCGTCGCTGGCACCCGGGCTGGGAGGTCGCCTACGACGCGGCGGCCGACATCGACGAGAACGGAACGAGCCTGATCGCGGACGTCGACGAGGCCGGGCACCGCTCCTGGTACCTCGACTCCCCCGGGCCGGTTCCGCTGCGGCGCGCCGACGTCACGCGATACCTCGACGAGCGCGGTGACGCCCTCGATTTCATGACCCGGCTGCTCTCCGCGTCCTCGCTCACGCACCGGCGGCCGGAGTTCGGCTGCTTCGGCCTGCACGAGTGGGCGATGGTGCACCGGGTGCCCGCCGGCGCACAGCGCCACGAGGACCTTCCACTGCGGCTCTCCCCGGCGCAGACCGATGCGGTGGTGGAGCGGGAGAACCTGGTCTGCTCCCACATCGACGCCTTCCGCTTCTTCACCCCGTCGGCCGCACCGCGCAATGCGTCGGAGCCCACGCGAGCCACGCAGGTCGAGAACGACAACCCGGCCTGCCTCCACGTGGGGATGGATCTGTACAAGTGGGCCATGAAGCTCACGCCGCTCGTGCCCTCCTCGCTCGTGCTGGACTGCTTCGAGCACGCTCGCGAGACGCGGGTGCTGGACATGGAGGCGAGCCCGTACGACGTGCGACCGCTCGGTTACGGAGTGGTGCCGATCGAGACGCCGGCGGGGAAGGCCGAGTACGTGCGCCGTCAGCGGGCGTTGGCCGCACGGGCCGATGTGCTGCGGGAGCGACTGCTGGCCGCGGTCTCCCCGCTAGTCGACGTCCCTGCGGCCTGAGCGGTGCCGTTCCTGGGGGCGGAGCGCCTCGGCATCTGCCGCTCGGGCTCCGCTCGCCGGCGCCGACCTCGTGGTCCTGGCCTCATCCCTCGAGTCCGGGCGGCGTCGCTCCGTCCCTCCCGAGCAGGAAGGCGCGGATCCTCAGCTCCGCCTCCGCGCGACTGATGCCGCTGTGGGCATCTCGCGCCAGGAGATGGCCGTGGAGCGAGTCCGGCCGCAGTCGGGGCCGGTGCGGGAACGGCAGGCATTCGATCTGCAGCGGCACGACCTCCGTGCCCTCGTACCCGGGGATCTCGTTCGCCGGCGCGCCCACGTACGTCGCCCCGCCCTCGGTGTCCTCGAAGTGCAGCTGATAGTCCAGGAACACCTCCTCGGAGACCTCCGCCCAGAGCCCGTACTCCAGGGTGATGTCCTCACCGATGATGGGAAGGGACAGGCAGCCGCGCACGAAGCAGCGCACCCCCTGCCCGTCGGCGATCCAGCAGAGGTCGTTCGTCGCCGCCGCGTGGTGTCGACGCCGGTGGCGCGGCAGCGCCACATACCGGTCCGGACGCTGGAAGCTCAGCGCCGGCCACGGGGACTCCTTCCCGCCGTCGGTGCCTGAATGCTCGCGCCCGCAGGCCGAGCAGCGGTAGTCGATGCCCACCATGCCCGCTCCCCTCACCTCGTCCCCGCGCCCCATCGGCCTCGGGTCCCCGCACAGTAGGGGCGGCCGAGGCTGCGCTGCGGGGGCCACAGCTCGGCGGTGGAGGAAGACGCCCTGGGGAGGAACGGACGGTCGGCCCCACACCGAGGGCCGGCACCCCATGGATGCCGGGCCTCGCGTGCAGTGGTCGAGCGCTCAGAGAGCGGCGGCCGCCTTGTAGGCGTCCTGTGCGTCCTCTCCGAAGGACGGGCCGTACATGACGTTCTTCTGGGTGGTGCAGCCGAAGCTGTTGACGGAGTTCTGCGCCCCGTCATCGAGGAACCAGGGACCACCTGAGGAGCCGCCGGTCATGTCGCAGTCGATGCCCTGGGACAGGGTGCCGCCGACGGTGTCGTCGAAGGCCGTGCCGGTGCAGGACTCGAGGGACTCGCCGTCGAAGGGCGAGGCGGCTGGGTACCCGTAGGCTGTGCAGTGCTGGCCACGGGCCTGGTTGAACGCGCTGCCCGAGGTGCCGACGACGGACTCCAGGGTGCCCGCGCCGCTGTCCGGGACGACCTTGGTGAAGGCGACGTCGTCGATGATGTCCTCCTGCTGCACCCACTGGTCGGTGGAGACCAGGTCGGTCGCCGCCCAGGTGCCGGGAGGCGCGGCGCCATGGTTGTAACCGGGCACGAACACCCAGTTGGTGGCCCAGGCGCCGGTGTCGTTCACGCAGTGCCCGGCGGTGGCCACGGTGGCGCCGTTGCCGGAGGCCACGGAATTGCCGGAGCAGCTGTGATCCGGGCCACTGCGTCCACTCACTCCAGAACGCCCATACGTCCGGAACGCACCCCCCTCGGAGCTGCTGCTCTGCAGTTGTCGGGGCGTTCGCCTCCTCTCCGTCGCGACCGTCGTCAGCACAGGTCCTCGGTCCGCAGCAGCTCCCGACATCCCCCGGGGAGGCCACACCGTCCTCGCGATTGTCACGATCGGATCACGAACACTCGAGAGGGGTGGGGACCGCGCCGCGGTGGCGCTGCTCGTCCCAGTGCTCGAGCGCACCCTCTCCGGCTCGCTCCGCCGGAGTGAGGGAGGGATCCTGCGAACGTCATGCGGGCATCATCGTCCTTCCGTCGGGTCTCGAGGGCAGCGGGATGCCCGGGGATGCGGGTCCGGCCTGCCTGGCAGACTGGGGCCATGCCGACCCTGATGCCGTTCCTGCCCGAGAGCTCCACCGACGCCGGACAGGACGCGATCGTCGACGGCTTCATCGAGGCCCAGGAGACCGTCGGCCGCACGCTGTACCCGCACCAGGAGGAGGCGCTGCTGGCGATCGCGGCCGGGGACCACGTCATCGCGGCCACGCCCACCGGGTCCGGGAAGACCACGATCGCGTATTCCGCGATCTTCGCCGCCATGGCCCGCGGGGAGCGCTCGTACTACACCGCCCCCGTCAAGGCACTGGTGAGCGAGAAGTTCTTCGATCTGGTCTCGCAGTTCGGGGCCGAGAACGTGGGCATGATGACGGGCGACTCCTCCGTGAACCACGGCGCCCCGATCATCGTGTGCACCGCCGAGATCTTCGCCAACCATGCTCTGCGCGACGGCCCCGGCAGCGACGTGGGCCTGGCGGTGATGGACGAGTTCCATTTCTACGGCGACCCGCAGCGCGGCTGGGCCTGGCAGGTGCCCCTGGTCGAGCTGCCCGACTGCCAGTTCGTGCTGATGAGCGCGACCCTGGGCGATGTGACGCGCTTCGTCGACGATCTCGAAGAGCGCACCGAGCGGGACGTGAGCGTCATCGACGACGCCCCGCGGCCGGTGCCGCTGGACTTCCGCTGGTCCCTCGAGCCGCTGCCGGAGACGATCCAGACGGTCCTCACCGATCGCGATGCGCCCGTCTACATCGTCCACTTCACCCAGAAGGACGCCCTCGAGCAGGCCCAGGCGATGCAGGGTCAGAAGATCCTCGGCCCCGAGGAGAAGGAGCGGATCCGCGAGATCATCGGGGACTTCCGCTTCTCCAAGGGCTTCGGCCAGATCCTCTCCCGCCTGGTGCGCGAGGGGATCGGCGTGCACCACGCCGGGATGCTCCCGAAGTACCGGCGTCTGGTGGAGAAGCTCGCCCAGTCCGGGCTGCTGAAGATCATCTGCGGCACCGACACCCTCGGCGTGGGCATCAATGTGCCGATCCGCACCGTGCTGCTGACCGGGCTGGCGAAGTTCGACGGCAAGCGGATGCGACTGCTGAACGCGCGGGAGTTCCATCAGATCGCGGGCCGCGCGGGACGCGCCGGCTTCGACACCATCGGCCATGTGGTGGTGCAGGCGCCGACCTGGACCATCGAGTTCGAGAAGGAGCGGGCCAAGCATCGATTGCGGGAGGAGTCCGGCAAGGTCTCCAACAATGCCAAGAAGCGCAAGAAGGAGCCCAAGCCCCGGATCCCCGAGGGCGCGGTCTCCTGGTCCGAGGCGACCATGGCCAAGCTGGTCGAGAACGCTCCGGAGCCGCTGCGTCCGCATCTGAAGATCACCGCGGGGATGGTGCTGGCCCTGATCTCCCGGCCGGGGGATGCGATCGCCTCGGGCCGGCACCTGATCATGACCAGCCACCAGACGACGGGACAGAAGCTCACGCTGGTCAAGGACGCCGTGGAGATCTTCCGCGGGTTGAAGGACGCGGAGATCATCGAGGTGCTCGAGGAGCCGGACCATCTCGGTCGACGCTTCGCGCTGGTCGAGGACCTGCAGCTGGACTTCACCATGAACCAGCCGCTGGCACCCTTCGCGATCGCGATGATCGATTCGCTGGACGAGGAGTCCGAGTCGCTCACCCTCGATACCGTCTCGATCATCGAGGCGATCCTCGAGGACCCTCGGCAGATCCTGCTCGCGCAGCAGAATTCCGCCAAGGGCGAGCTGCTGGCGGAGCTCAAGGCCGACGGGGTCGAGTACACCGAGCGGATGGCCCGGCTGGACGAGGTGTCCTGGCCGAAGCCGCTGGAGGAGGATCTGGAGGCGGCTCTCGAGATCTACGCGCGCACCCGGCCGTGGGTGCGGGCGGACGACCTCTCCCCTAAATCGGTGGTCCGCGAGATCTATGAGACAGGGCAGACCTTCAGCGAGTTCGTGCAGCGCTACGGCCTGCAGCGCTCCGAGGGCATCGTGCTGCGCTATCTCTCCGACGCCTACCAGGCGATGCGCCGCACCATCCCTCAGGACCTGCGCACCGAGGGGCTCGAGGACATGATCGAGTGGCTCGGCGTGCTGGTGCGGGGCATCGACTCCTCGCTGCTGGATGAGTGGGAAGCGCTCACGCACCCGGAGGACCTCGAGGAGGACGGCGCCTCCGAGATCCGGCCGAGCACCCCGCGGGGGCTCTCGGCACAGACGAAGGTGCTGCGCACGATGGTGCGCGCAGCGATGTGGCAGCGCGTCGAGCACTTCGCCTTCGAGCGCGAGGCGCGTCTGGCGGAGCTCGACGGCGCCTCCGGCTGGGACCGGCCGCGCTGGGCCGCGGTGATGGACGACTACTACGAGACCTACGACGACGTCGGCATCGACGGACCCGCCCGCTCCCCGCAGCTGCTGCAGATCACCGAGGAGTCGAGGGTGTGGAGGATCCGTCAGGCGTTCCACGACCCCGAGGGCAACCACGACTGGGCGATCGAGGCCGAGCTCGATCTCGAGGCGACCGATGAGACCGGTGAACCGGTGCTGGCGATCACGCACGTCGGCGACGCGGCGTCCCGGCCCTGAACGACGCACCAGGCCGACGCCCTGATGGGCGCCGGCCTGGTGCGAGCGATCCCGGTGGGGATCAGTCGAGGGTCACTGCGGGTTGATCTCGACCTGCGGATTGATCTCCACCTGCGGGTTGATCTCGACCTGCGGATTGATCTCCACGGACTGGAGGGAAGGCTTCTGCGGGTTGATCTCCACGGCCGAGGCCGCTCCGGCGCCGGCGAATCCCAGTGCCACCCCCAGCGTCAGCCCCCCGGCCAGCCTTGCGGCACGCCCGGTCCAGCGGCGGGTGCTCCTGCTCCGTGCATCATTGTCGGCTTTCACAGCGATTGTCCTCTCGAGGAAGGGGCGCGGGGTCAGGGAAGTCCGCGGAGTCCAGAATACCCGTTGTGACCGTTACCACAAGGTCTCGAGGGGACGTTCGACGCATGGATCCTCGAGAGGCGAGGTCGCGGAAGCTTCCCCGAGGGAGCACGGCCCCTGTGGAGTCACGGCATCCGACCGAGATCGTGCCTCAATCGGGGGCGTCGAGCTCCAGGTCCACCATCAGCTCGGCGGCGATCGTCTCGAGCGCCTCACGGACCCCATCCTGGTCCGCATCGGCCGGCAGGCGCACCTCGGCCTCGGCCTCGAACAGCATGCCGCCGCCCTCCGGTGCCTCCCGGGTCCAGCTGCGCAGACCATCGATCGTGGCTCCCTGGGAACGCAGCGCCGAGGACACCTCGCGGACCATGCCGGTGCGGTCCTGGCCCAGCAGGTGCAGGCGCAGCGCGCTGTGGGGCACCGGCTCGACCGGGCCATCGGCGACGGTGGCCCCGACATCCAGCCCCACCTCGTCGGACAGTGCGGGCAGCGCCTCCAGGAACGACTGCGCGCGCTCGTCGGGCAGATCGACCTGCACGATCCCGGCGAACTTGCCCGCGAGCAGGGCGAGCTGGCTGTCCACCCAGTTCCCCCCGTGCTCGTCGACGGCGGCGGCCAGGGCGGCCACGAGACCGGGACGGTCATCCCCGATGGCGGTCAGCACATAGGCGGTGGTCGGCGCGTGTGTCGTCATGGCCACAGGGTAGCCCCCGGGGGGCGCCGGGGACCACGGATCATCCGGTGCTCAGACCCCGGACTTGAACAGCCCGTAGGTGTACGCGTCGTAGATCGCCTCCCAGGAGGCCTCGATGACGTTCGGCCCCACCCCCACGGTCTGGAACTCGAGGCCGCGCCCGGAGGTGCGCACGAGCACCCGCGTGGTGGCATCGGTCCCGTGGTGGGCATCCAGGATCCGTACCTTGAAGTCGCGCAGCTCGAACTCGTCGACCTCGGGATGCCGCTCGCGCAGCGCCGCGCGCAGGGCGAGATCCAGGGCGTTGACCGGGCCGTTGCCCTCGGCGATCGCGACCTTGCGCTCGTGGGAGCTGTCGCCGTCGGCGAGGAGTTTGACCGTCGCCTCGGACTCCAGGGTGCCGTCCCGGCCCAGCTGCGACGTGGCCCGCCAGGACTCCACCGTCGAATAGCTCGGGACCCGCCCGAGCTGGTCGAGCAGGAGCAGCTCGAAGGAGGCATCGGCCGCCTCGTACGAGTAGCCGATCGCTTCGCGCTGCTTGACGGTGGCCGCCAGGCGCGAGAGGAGCTCGGGCTCACCGGTCAGGTCGAAGCCCAGCTCGCGGCCCTTGAGTTCGATGGAGGCGCGTCCGGCCATGTCGGAGATGATCATCCGCATGTCGTTGCCGACCAGCTGCGGATCGGTGTGCTGGTACAGGTCCGGGTCGACCTTGATCGCGCTGGCGTGCAGGCCGGCCTTGTGGGCGAAGGCGCTCGTGCCGACG
The DNA here is from genome assembly GCA_030457675.1 of Brachybacterium sp. Lineage (GTDB taxonomy): Bacteria > Actinomycetota > Actinomycetes > Actinomycetales > Dermabacteraceae > Brachybacterium. The sequence continues at coordinate 6,991 of JAKDUN010000075.1, forward strand.
TACGGGGCCCTGGTGGTCACGGGCATGTTCACGACCTCGCCGATGGCATGGGCGATCCGGGTGGTCTCCGCGAGCATCTCCGCGGGCACCAGATCCATGCCCATCTTCAGCTGCAGGTTCGACAGCAGGGTGACCAGGTCCGCGTTGCCGGTGCGCTCCCCGTAGCCGTTGATGCATCCCTGGACGTGGGTGATCCCGGAGCGCACGGCGGTCAGCGCATTGGCCACCGCGCAGCCGGTGTCGTTGTGCGTGTGCGCGCCGAGCCGGGCGCGGTCCGCTCCGGCCGCGACGAGCCGTCCGCTCAGGTCCTCGATGATCTCTGTGACCTGGTGCGGGAGCATCCCGCCGTTGGTGTCGCACAGCACCAGCACCGCGGCGCCCGCCTCCTGGGCGGCGACCAGCACGGAGGTGGTGTAGTCGGCGTCGTGGACGAAGCCGTCGAAGAAGTGCTCGGCGTCGAGGAACACCTCGCGGCCGAGCCCCACCAGGTGCGCGACGGTGTCCCGCACCATGGCCAGGTTCTCCTCGGCGGTGGTGCGCAGCGCGCCGGTGACGTGGCGCAGATCGGACTTGGCGACCAGGGTGATCGTCGGGGCGCCGGAGTCGACGAGCGCCGCGACCTGAGCATCCTCTGCGACGGGGACCCCTGCCTTCCGGGTCGCGCCGAAGGCCGCGAGCCGGGCGTGGTGCAGTTCGAGCTCCCCGGCGGCGCGGGCGAAGAACTCGGTGTCGCGCGGCACCGCGCCGGGCCAGCCGCCCTCGATGTAGGTCACGCCGAGATCATCGAGGTGGCGGGCGACGGCGAGCTTGTCAGCGACCGAGAGGGTCAGCCCCTCCTGCTGGGAGCCGTCGCGCAGCGTGGTGTCGTAGAGGTGGAACCCCGGGATAGGGGTGGTGGGCACGGAAGGGATCGTCATCGGGCTCAGACCAGTCGGGTCAGCCAGCCGTGGCGGTCCGGGAGCCGGCCGTACTGGATGTCGGTGAGCTCGGTGCGCAGGGCGAGGGTGACCTCGCCGGAGCCGCCGTCGCCCACCGTCCAGGACCCGCCGTGGGCGCGCAGTTCGCCGATCGGGTTGATGACCGCGGCGGTGCCGGCGGCGAACATCTCGGTGATCTCCCCGCGGTCGATCTGCCCCAGCACCTCGCTCATCACCAGCTGCTGCTCGATGACCTCGAGGCCGCGGTCGGCGGCCAGGCGGAGGATCGACTCGCGGGTGACGCCCTCGAGGATCGACCCGGTCAGCGAGGGGGTGAGCAGGCGACCGTCGGCGGTGACCGCGAAGACGTTCATGCCCGAGAGCTCGTCGATGCTGGAGTGGGTCTCGGAGTCCAGGAACATGACCTCGTCGGCGCCGTTCTCGGCGGCCTCCTTCTTCGCCAGCAGGGAGGAGGCGTAGTTGCCGCCGCACTTGGCGGCACCGGTCCCCCCGGCTCCGGCGCGCGCGTACTCGTCGGAGATCCAGACCACCAAAGGCTGGACGCCGCGGGGGAAGTAGGGGCCCGCGGGTGAGGCGATCACGTAGTAGTCCACGCAGTGGGAGGCGCGCACCCCGAGGAACTCCTCGCTGGCGAACATGAAGGGGCGCAGGTACAGGGACTCCTCGCTGGTCGCCTCGGGCACCCAGGGCTCGTCGGCGGCGGTGAGCGCCGTCAGTGAGGCCAGGAAGTCCGCCGCCGGCAGCTCCGGCAGCGCGAGGCGGCGTGCGGAACGCTGCATGCGCTCGGCGTTGCGCTCGGGGCGGAAGGTCCACACCGAGCCGTCGGCGTGACGGAAGGCTTTCAGGCCCTCGAAGATCTCCTGGCCGTAATGCAGGACCGCCGCCGCGGGCGAGAGCTGCAGGGGGCCGAAGGGGACGATCTCCGCCCCGCCCCAACCGTCCTCGAGGGTCCAGCGGGCATGGACCATGAAGTCGCTGTAGTACTGGCCGAAACCGGGTGCAGCCAGGATCCGAGCGCGCTCGTCGTCGCCGACACGGCGAGTGGTGCTGGCCTGGGTGAAATCGAGCGCGCTCACGGGGATCTCCTCAAATCGGGGGCAGGGTCAGTGTGTCAGGACCGGACGGTCAGCGTCCTGCGATCGCCGCCACGAGGGAATCACCGATCTGGGTGGTGCCACGGGAGGCGAGATCCTCGGAACCGGCGCGGGCGGAGAGGTCGTTCTCCACCGCGGCGCGGACCGCCGCAGCGGGCTCGACGTGGCCCAGGTGATCCAACAGCAGCGCGACCGAGAGCACGGTGGCGGTGGGATCGGCGAGGTTCTTCCCGGCGATGTCGGGCGCCGATCCGTGGACCGGCTCGAACATCGAGGGGAAGGCGCCGGTGGGGTTCACGTTGCCGCTCGCGGCCAGGCCGATGCCCCCGCCGACGGCGCCGGCGAGGTCGGTGACGATGTCGCCGAAGAGGTTGTCGGTGACGATCACGTCGAAGCGGGCGGGATCCTGGACCAGGTAGATCATCATCGCGTCGACGTGGGCATAGTCCACCTCGACCTCCGGATGCTCGGCACCGACCTGCTCGACGATGCGGCGGTAGAGGTGCCCGGCATGGACCAGCACGTTGTGCTTGTGGACCAGGGTGAGCTTCTGGCGGCGGCGCTCGGCCTGCTCGAAGGCGTAGCGGACCACGCGCTCGACGCCGACAGCGGTGTTCAGGGAGACCTCGGTGGCGACCTCGAGCTCGGTGCCGGTGCGCAGCGAGCCGCCGTTGCCGACGTAGGGCCCCTCGGTGCCCTCGCGGACCACCACGAAGTCCATCTCGCCCGGGTTGGTCAGCGGCGAGGTGACGCCGGGGAACAGCCGGGTGGGGCGCAGGTTCACGAAGTGGTCGAAGGCGAAACGGAGCTTCAGCAGCAGGCCCCGCTCGAGCACCCCCGAGGGCACTCCCGGATCGCCGACCGCTCCCAGCAGGATCGCGTCGTGCTCGGCCAGGGCCGCCATGTCCTCGTCGGTGAGCGTCTCCCCGGTGCGGTGCCAGCGGCCCGCGCCCAGGTCGAAGTCGGTGGTCTCGACGCTGACGCCGAGCGGCTCGAGCGCGGCGCGCAGAGCGCGCAGGCCCTGCGGCACGACCTCCTTGCCGATGCCGTCGCCCTCGATGACGGCGAGCTTCAGGACGGATGACGGGGCAGGGGCGGTGGGGGTGCTCATGGCAGGACTCCGGTTCTTCGGGAAGCGATCAGTAGACGAGGTCGACGGGGTGGATGGACCGCGCGTCGATGGCGTTGCCGAGCTCCTCGGCGAACTCGCGGTCCACCGACTCGTCGAGGTCCAGGACCACCAGCGCCTCGGCGCCGCGGGCGCTGCCCGCGCGGGAGACCTGCATGCCGGCGATGTTGACCCCGGCCTCGCCGAGACGGAGCCCGTAGGTGCCGATCAGGCCCGGACCGTCCTCGTAGCGGATGATCAGCAGGTGATCGCTCAGCGGCACGTCCAGCGCATGACCGAAGACCTCGGTGAGCTTGTGCTCCTGATCGACACCACTGAGGGTCCCGGAGACCGTGACGACCTCACCGCTGCGCAGCGTGCCGCGCAGAGTGACGACGTTGCGGAAGCGCTCGGAGGACTCATCGGTGACCAGCTGCACCGCGATGCCGCGCTCCTCGGCGAGGAGGGGCGCGTTGACGTAGCTGACCTGCTCGGTGACCACCGAGCGGAACACCCCGCGCAGCGCGGAGAGCTTCAGCGCGGTGACGTCGCGGGAGGCGATCTCGCCGTGCACCTCGATGTCGAGCAGCTCGGGCGCCTCCCCTGCGAGCGTCGTGAACAGCTGGCCGAGGCGATCGGCGAGGGCCACGCCGGGACGCACCTCATCGTCGATCGCGCCGCCGGCGACGTTCACGGCATCGGGGACCAGCTCGCCGGCCAGGGCCAGGCGCACGGACTTCGCCACCGCCACGCCGGCCTTCTCCTGCGCCTCGGCGGTGGAGGCGCCCAGGTGCGGGGTGAGGGTGACGCTGTCGAGGTCGAGCAGTCGCTTCGCGGTCTCGGAGGCGGCCGGCGGCTCGGAGGAGTACACATCCAGCGCTGCACCTGCGATGCGGTCGCTGCTGAGCGCCTCGAACAGGGCCTCCTCGTCGATCAGACCGCCGCGGGCGGCGTTGACCACGTGGAGGGAGGGCTTGGCGAGCGCGAACTGCTCGGCGCCGATCAGACCGGTGGTCTCGGGAGTCTTGGGCATGTGCACGGTGACCACGTCGGACTCGCGCATCAGCTCGTCGAGCTCGACCACGCGGGCACCGAGCTCGGCGGCCCGGGCATGGTTGACGTACGGGTCGTAGGCCAGGAGGTTCACACCGAAGGCTCGCAACCGCTCGGCGACCAGCTGGCCGATGCGGCCGAAGCCCACCACGCCGACGGTCTTGCCCAGCAGCTCGATGCCGCCGAGCTGCTTGCGCTCCCACTTGCCGGCCTTCACCGAGGCGTCGGCGCGACCGAGGTTGCGCAGCGAGGCCAGGATCAGGGCGACCGCGAGCTCGGCGGCGGAGGTGATGTTGGAGGTCGGGGCGTTGATGACCATGACGCCCGCCGTGGTGGCGGCGGGGACGTCCACGTTGTCCAGCCCCACACCGGCGCGGGCGACGACCTTCAGCTGCTGGGCGGCGGCGTAGACCTCGGCATCGACCTGGGTCGCGGAGCGGACCAGGAGCGCGTCGGCGTCCTTGACCGCTTCCAGCAGAGCGGCACGGTCGGTGCCGTCCACGCTCCTGACCTCGATCTCGGACCCCAGGACCTCGACGGTCGCGGGCGACAGCTCTTCGGCGATGAGCACGACAGGACGCGTCACGGGAACTCCTCCGGTAAGGATGGTTGGCGTCGCACGCATCCTCGGGGGCGACGGGTACAGCGGACAGCCTAGACCGCTGTCCGCCATACGGTCAGCACAGTCAGGATGCGAGACGCACGACGGCGGATGCTCCGGTGGGGAGCATCCGCCGCCGTCGGCCCGGTCAGAGGATCAGCGCGCGGCGCTGCCCTCGACGTAGTCCGAGTCGATCGCCTGGGCGCTCCAGGAGAACATCTTGCGCAGATCCTTGCCCACGACCTCGATCTGGTGCTTCGCCTCGGATTCGCGCAGCTCCTTGAACTCCGGGGCGCCGGCGTCCTGATCGTCGATGAAGCGCTGGGCGAAGGCGCCGCTCTGGATGTCCGCGAGGACGTCCTTCATGGCCTTCTTGGTGTCGGCGGTGATGACGCGCGGGCCGGAGACGTAGTCGCCGTACTCCGCCGTGTCGGAGATCGACCAGCGCTGCTTGGCGATGCCGCCCTCGAACATGAGGTCGA
>JAKDUN010000444.1 GCA_030457675.1 Brachybacterium sp.
ACCGGTGGGTCGCGTAGAGCGTGTCCATTATCTCTTTTGCGGTGCCCCCGCCCTGCGAAGGACGTGGCTGTAACAAGCCCCGGCAATCGGGGCCCGCCCGGTCCCCGTAGTCGATATTGCGCAGTTTTGATTCCTGGACCGAGGTGGCAATGCCGATGGTCGCGGCCCGGGCCGGCATGTTGCGCCGGACGGCCACGGCGGAGATCAGCGCCGCATTGCTTGCCTGCTCCGGAGCGAGCCGGTGCTGGTCCGGCCCGACGGCGGCGGTGCAATGCGGCCGGACCAGTGTTTCTTGGTGATCGAGGAACCGGGAGGCGGCATAGACGCCTCCGGAGACCACCCCGACACCCAACACGATGGCCATGAAGGCGCGGAGCCCCCGATGGCGACGGCGCTGGGGCCCGGGGGGGGGCCCGGGGGCCCGGGGGGGGGGGGGGGGCGCTCACCCAGGCCGTGGTCAGGCCGTGGCGTGCGCGATGTGTTCGCGCATGTTCATCTCGCCGGTGGTGATCCAGATGGTGTTGTGCACGATGCGGTCCATGATCGCGTCGGCGTGGACTCCGGAGCCGAGTCGCTGGTGCCAGTCCTTCTTCGCGTACTGGGTGCAGAACACCGTGGAGACAGCGTCGTAGCGCCGCTCGAGCAGCTCGAGCAGCATCGAACGGATCTCGTCGCTGGTCTCATCCAGCAGCCATTCATCGATGACCAGGACCGTGAACGTGGAGTACTTGCGCAGCCACTTCTCTCTGCCACCGGGCTTGTCCTGGGCCGCGGCCCAGGACTCCTCGAGGTCGGGCATCCGGATGTAGTGAGCGCGGTAGCGGTGCTGGCAGGCGCTCTTGGCCAGCGCGGATCCGAGATACGACTTCCCGGACCCGGTGAATCCCTGGAACACGACGTTCTGCCGCCGCTGGACGAAGGAGCAGGTGCGCAGCTGCGCGAGGACTCCGCGATCCAGCCCCCTTTCCTCGACGCGATCGACCAGGCGCAGGTCCGCGTCGGGATAACGCAGCCCGGCCCGGCGGATGAGCCCCTCGACCTTCGCGTTCGTGAACGTGGCATGCGCGTCATCGACGGCGAGCTGGATACGCTCTTCGAACGCCATCCCGAGGGCGAGCGTGTCGTCCTGCCCCTCGAGCGCCTCCAGCAGGCTGGATGCGCCCATCTCGCGGAGCTTGTGCTTGGTGTGTGCATCCAACGTCGTCACTTCTGGCCTCCTGCGTAGTAGCTCGCGCCGCGGACGAATCCCGCTGCCGCCCCGGCCGGCGCCTGAGGAGTTCGGCTGGTCTGGGGGCGGGCAGAGCGCCGGGCGGTTGGGGCATCCTGTCTGCTGTCCAGGATCGGCCGCAGATGCGCATAGCGTGGCGACCGGATCCGGGAAGCGAGCGCGATGCCTGCCGCGGCCTCGACCCGCGCCGCGGAGAATCTGCGCGTCAACCGCAGCACCGCCAGCGCGGGATCCAGTCCCTGCTCCGCAACCGGCACGGACTCGAAGATCCGGTTCACCACCATGACTGTGTCCGGCCCGATGCGGCCCGCCCATTCACGGACACGCTCAGCAGTCCATTCTCGGTAGCGAGGACCATCGGGCAGGTCCACATCATGGGTGCGGTGCTCATTGACGACGCCTGCCGGGGCCAGGGCGTGGCTGGTCACGCGCCTGTCACCGTCGAACACTTCCAGAATCGAGGCGGTCACCCGCAGATCGACGCTGCGTCCGATGAGTGCGTAGGGGACGGAGTAGAAGTTCTTCTCGAACACCACGTGCCCATCCCGGCGGACTCGACGCCCGTGAACCCAGTGGCTGATCTCGTAACGGACCGTCGGCAGTGGCCGCAGCAGCGGCTTCTCCTCGGCCTCGAACACCGAGCGTCGGGACCCGGCCCGCTTCTGGAAGGGCTCCGCGTTGTATACCTCCATCCGCTCATGGATCGCCTCCCGCAGTTGCGGGAGCGTGGTGAACGATCGATGCCTGAGCGCGGCGATGACCTGGGTGGCGATGTTGCCGACCGTGTTCTCCACGCTCGGCTTGTCCTTGGGCTTTTTGACCCTGCCCGGCAGCACCGCTGCGTAGTAGTGCGCGGCAAGCTCCCGGTAGGCGCCGTTGAGCACGACCTCTCCCTCGGCAGGATGCGAGAGCACGCCCGTTTTGAGGTTGTCCGGGACGATCCGCGGAACACTCCCACCGAACCACTCAAACATCGCCGTATGCG
>JAKDUN010000445.1 GCA_030457675.1 Brachybacterium sp.
CCCCCCCCCCCCGCGGGCCCCCCCCCCGGGGGGGGCCCCCCCCCCCCCCCCCCCCCCCCCCCCGCGGCGGCTCAGGGTGTGCGCTCAGGCGCGCGCGGTGCTGTCCAGCACGTGATCGAGCACGGCGATCAGCGCGGTCACATCCTCCTCGCCGACGGCGGGGAAGGTCGCGATGCGCAGCTGATTGCGGCCGAGCTTGCGGTACGGCTCGATGTCGACCACGCCGTGCGCACGCAGCACCGAGGTGATCGCGGTGGCATCGATCGACTCGTCCACGTCCATCGTGGTCACCACCTGGGAGCGTGCGGCCGGATCTGCGACGAAGGGCGTGATCTCCTCCCGCCGCGCGGCCCAGGCCTGGAGCATGCCGCTGGTGGTCCGCGTGCGCTCGTCGGCCCATGCCAGACCGCCCTGGGCGAGCATCCACTCGATCTGCTCGGCCAGCAGCACGAGGGTGGCGACCGCGGGCGTGTTCAGCGTCTGGTTCTTCCGGGAGTTGTCGATCGCGCTGGTGAGCGAGAGGAAGGACGGGATCCACCGCGACTCGTCCCGGGCCAGCCGCTCCGACCGCTCGATCGCGGCGGGGGAGAGGACGCTCATCCACAGGCCGCCGTCGGAGGCGAAGGCCTTCTGCGGGGCGAAGTAGTAGGCGTCGGTCTGGGTGAGGTCTACGCTCGCCGCACCGGCGACCGAGGTCGCATCCACCAGCACCAGCTGGTCCGCAGATGCGCCCTCGGGCCGCCGCACCGGCACCATCACGCCGGTCGAGGTCTCGTTATGGGGCCAGGCGTAGGCATCGACCTCGGCGGAGGCGACCGGCCGGGGGAACGATCCCGGTGCGGCGCGCAGCACCTCGGGCTCCGCCAGGTGCGGGGCCCCGGCGGACTCGGTGGCGAACTTCTGCGAGAACTCACCGAGCACCAGGTGCTGGGAGCGACGCTCGATCAGCCCGAACACGGCGACGTCCCAGAAAGCGGTGGACCCGCCGTTGCCGAGCACCACCTCGTAGCCCTCGGGCACGGAGAGGAGCGCTGCAAGGCCCTCGCGCACACGACCCACGAGATCCTTCACCGGCGCCTGACGATGCGAGGTGCCCATCACCGTGGTGGAGACGGACCGCAAGGTCTCCATCTGCTCCGACCGGATGCGCGAGGGACCGGAACCGAAGCGTCCGTCCTCCGGCAGCAGGTGCTGGGGGATGGACAGGGCGCGGAGCGCATCGGTGCGAGCAGTGTTGGCTGCGGTCATTCTCAGACTCCTCATGAGGGGTGGGCCGTAGGCGCCGACCAGAGGGGCGCCCGTACCCATTCTTCCAGCGGATCGGTGATCGGCCCAGAGCCGTCCGTGGGCGCTCACCGGACATGGGAGGATCAGGACATGAGCCGTCCTGATCTGGAGAAGCAGCCGTACGACGTCGCCACGATGTTCGACGGCATCGCCAAGCGCTACGACCTGATGAACGACGTGGCCGCGATGGGGCAGGTCGGGATGTGGCGGGACCTGATGGTCGAGGCGCTGGAGATCGGAGCCGGCGGGCAGGTCCTCGACCTCGCCGCCGGCACCGGCACCTCCAGCACGGCGATCGCCCGTGCAGGCGCCCGGGTGGTCGCTGCGGACTTCTCCCTGGGCATGATGAGCGAGGGGCGCCGACGCGGAGCCCCGGTCCCGTTCGTCGGTGCCGACGGCCAGCACCTCCCCTTCGCCGACGACTCCTTCGACGCCGCGGTCATCTCCTTCGGCCTGCGCAACGTGCACGAGCCGCGCAGGGCACTGGCAGAGATGGTGCGGGTGGTCCGTCCGGGCGGCCGAGTGGTGGTCTGCGAGTTCTCCACCCCCACCTGGGGGCCGTTCCGTACGGTCTACGAGAAGTACCTGCTGCGCGCGCTGCCGGCGGTCGCCGGCACCTTCGCCACCACCGTGGACGCCTACGAGTACCTCGCCGAATCGATCCTCGAGTGGCCGGATCAGGAGGCGCTTCGCGGGTGGTTCCTCGAGGCCGGCATGGAGCGCACCCAGTACCGGAACCTCAGCGGCGGGATCGTCGCCCTCCACCGTGGTGTCGTGCCCGTCTCGTGACGGGCCGGGCGACCTCGGGTGCCGCGCTGTCCTCGAGGACGGTGAGACGAGATGACCTGCAGGAACATCGAATCCCGGACGGTGTGGTCGAGGCCACTCTGGAATGGGGCGTTCTGGCTTGACGCTGGCGGGCAG
>JAKDUN010000446.1 GCA_030457675.1 Brachybacterium sp.
GCCGCGGCCAGGGCGGCCCTGCTGGTCGCGGGAGCCTCTGTGGCCGTCCCGTCGGCCGCCGGAGTGGCCGCCTCGTCGTTCCTCGCTCATGCGGTCTCTCCGTCCTGCTGGTCCGTGGTGAAGCGGGCGACCTCGGGCAACGCCGCGCCGCGGGCCCAGTCCGCCGCCCGCATCGGCCGCTTGCCGGCCGGGGCGAGGGTGGACAGGGCGATGACGTCGGTGCCGGTGCCCACCAGCACCTGTCGCTTGGTGGTCTCGATCCGGCCGGGCGGAAGCGGCGCGTGCTCGGGGGCCTGCTCGACACCGAGGAGCTTGGTGCGGGCGCCGTCCAGCAGCGTCCAGGCGCCGGGCTGCGGGCTCATCCCGCGGATGTGGGCGGCGACCTGCTCGGCCGGACGGGTCCAGTCGATGCGGGCCTCGGCGGTGGAGAGCTTCGCGGCGTGGGTGGCGAGGGAATCGTCCTGCGGGGTGGCGGTGGCGGTGCCGCCCTCGAGGGCGTCCAGCGCCCGCAGCAGCACGCTCGCACCGTCCTCGGCCATCCGCTCCAGCAGCTCGCCGGCGGTTTCGAACTCGCCGATGGTGGTGGGGGCGGTGGTGAGGATGTCGCCGGTGTCCAGGCCCTGCTCGATGTGGAACACGCTCATCCCGGTCTCGCGCTGACCGGCGAGGACGGCGCGCTGGGCGGGGGCGGCACCCCTGAACTGCGGCAGCAGGGAGAAGTGCAGGTTCACCCAGCCGTGGCGGGGGATGTCGAGCGCGGCCTGCGGGATCAGGGTGCCGTAGGCGACCACCGGGGCGACGTCCGGGGCGAGGTCCCGCAGCTGCTGCTGGACGGACTCGTCACGGAGAGTGTCGGGGGTCAGCACCGGCACTCCGGCCTCGAGGGCGAGGGCCTTCACCGGCGAGGGGGTGAGCTTGCGGCCGCGCCCGGTGGGGGCGTCGGGCCGGGTGAGCACGCCGACCACGTCGTGGTGGGAGTCGAGCAGGGTGCGCAGGGAGGGGAGGGCGGCCTCGGGGGTGCCGGCGAAGAGGAGACGCATGATGGTCCGAGTCTACGGGGCCACGGACGTCAGAACACGTCGGGCGGATCCAGCCGCACCCGCAGGGATCCCTTCGCCTTGCGGGCGCTGCGGGCGGCGATGCCGGCGCGGAGCGCATCGGCGAGCTCCCGGGAACGGGAGGGCTCCAGGCGCACCACAGCGCGGGCACGGCCGGCGGCGTCGGGGCCCTCGAGATCCACCGGCCCGAGGACCTCGGTCCCATCGGGCAGCTCGACGGCGTCCAGGAAGGCTCGGCAGGCGTCCCGGTCCCCCACGATCTCCGCGACCCGGGAGAAGGGCGGCAGATCCAGCTCGTGACGGTCCGCCAGCACCCGGTCGAGGAAGACGGTGGAGCGGTGAGCGACCAGATCGCGGATCGCGGGCAGGGTGGAGGTGCCGACCACCAGCACCTCTCCCCCGTCATCCGCGCTGCGCACCAGGGAGATCGCGCCGCGCCAGCGCCGCACCGCCTCGACGTCCGCATCGAAGGCGGCGCGGCCCAGCAGCGCGTCCGCGTCCAGCAGCAGGCAGGCGGCGTAGCGGCCGGCGGGTGCCGGTTCGGCGCCGGGGGTGGCGACGATGATCGCCCGCTCCGGGACCGCGTCGTCCTCCAGCGTCCCGTGGGCGCCGCCGGCGACCTTCAGGGACGTGTCGGGGAAGGCGCGGTGCAGCTCCTCGGCGGTGCGGGTGGAGCCGACGACCATGGCCCGCACCTGGGTGCGGTCGCATTCGGGGCAGCGGTAGCCGTCCTCCCTCCGGCCGCAGACCCGGCAGTGCAGCGGGCCGTTCCGTCCGCTGAGGGACAGCGGAGCGGAGCAGTGCGGGCACTGGGCGCGGGTGCGGCAGAAGGTGCAGGCGATCGCGGGCACATAGCCGGAGCGGGGCACCTGGACCAGCACCGGGCCGCGTTCGAGACCCCGCCGGAGCACCTTCATCGCTTCCTGGGGGAGGCGGGAGCGGCCGGAGGGGCCTTCGCGCTCGCGCAGGTACTCGTCCATCGCCACGATCCGGGGGCGGACCGCGGTGACCGGCCCGGGCACGGGCTCCAGGCGGGCGAGATAGCCGTGCTCCGCGAGGGCGCGCAGGGTCACCGAGTCGCTCGCGGCGAGGAACAGCAGGGCGCAGCGTTCTTCGGCAGAGCGGCACTGCAGCACGGTGCGGGTG
>JAKDUN010000076.1 GCA_030457675.1 Brachybacterium sp.
GGGCTCGGGGGTCGGGGGCCGGTGGGGGCGCCCCCCGGGTCGCCCCCCCCGGCCCACCGCCCGCCCCCCCCCCCCCCCGGGGCCCGGGGCCGGTGAAGGTGCCCGGTGCCGAACGTTCAGTCGAGCGTCACGCGCAGCGAGTCCTGGATGGTGCGAACGGTCTCGATCTCGTCATCGGCGGTCTCGGCGCCGCAGCTGCCGACGATCTCCAGGACGTCCGTCGCCACTCCGCCGCGGTCGATGACAGCGTAGCGAGCGGCCTGGACCACGGTGGAACGCCCGGGCTGGGTGTAGCCGTACTCGCTGGCGATCCAGGTGGCGCCGTCCACCTCGATCTCCCCGGTACCGAGCTCCTCGAGCTCCGGCAGCGCCTCCTTGCGCTGGTCGAGGCCGGCTCTGGCCGACTCGAGCGTGAACTCCGGGCCGAACCGCTGCACCGTGACGACCACGTTCGCACGGAAGGTCCCCTCGACCTGGGGCTGGGCGACCGCGACCTGGACCCCGGGGACGGTCAGCGTCTCCCAGTCGTCCGGTACCTCGACGGTGATCCGGGGCGGTCCGGGAAAGTCCGCACTCGGGTATTCGATGCTCTTGGCCATGGATCTGCTCCGTTCGTCCCACCACTGACGCCGGTCAACATATCAGGCCTCTGCCAGGCATGACGACGGCCTGAGCGGAGTGTCCGCTCAGGCATTCGCCCGCGCCCTTCGTCGGCGGAGCCTCGTGGAGATCTCCTCGTCAGCTTGAGGACGTGGATTGCTGTTCGGAGGCGTTGCGATCGGCTGCGTCCCCCAGCTCGTTCACCGAGTTCTTGATCTGCTGCAGCGCCGGCACCATCTCGCTCTGCCACTGCCCGCGGAAGCGCTCCGCATCCGGCCCGGTCCATACCACCTCCGCGAGACCGTTGGTCAGCTCCTGCTCGATCCGGGTGATCTCCTCGGCCGCCTCGCGCAGCTGAGCCGACATCCGCTTGACCTCTTCGACGTTCATACCCTGCGTCGCGTTCACGGTACGGGTTCCCCTTCCTGATGGCTCGCGCCCGCGCTCCGCTGAGGTGCACCGGCGTGGTGTCGTGGTCGACGGCATTCACTGTAGAGCGCACCGCAGAAGCAGACCATGGGGAGGAGTCCCCATGGGGACGAAGACCCGCATGGACGACCGTCTGCGGCATGCGAGAGCATCGACGCCGCCGGGCCACGGCCTGTCCGGGGCCGTCCTCAGCCGGTCGTGACCTGTGAGACCTGCAGTTTCAGGGCGCGACCGCTGTGCACGAGGAATCCGCGGCCGGGCGGGAAGTCCGCTCGACGGATCCTCCCCAACCCCGTCCCGAGCAGGGAGTCGCCATCCATGTCGCTCGGCTGCAGCAGGAGGCCGCGCCTGCCCGCTTTGAAGGGCTGGGCGAGCACGTACGCCTGCGACCACGAGGCCGATTCGTTCTCGCCGACCACGAACTGGCCCTCGCGGGTGCTGGCCCGGATCAGCTTGTCCAGATCGTTCTCGACCCCGCTGCCGGTGAAGTCTGCGACGCCATCGATGAACAGGGCGAGCTTGCCCTCTCCCACGGAACCGGACTCTACGGTCTGGCGCAGCTGTCCGGCGAGCTCGCGGACGGTGTCCGAGTCCGAGGCTTCGACGTCCCAGATCGGCAGCCCCGTCAGCGGCGTGCGGCGGGCGGAGAAGCGGACCAGGCGCATCGGTTCGTCCATCGCCTTCAGAGCGGTCGCGATGGTCAGCATCGCGGTGGTGCGGCCCGAGCCCATCGGGCCGGTGACCATGAAGGCGCCCCGCGGTTCAAAGGTGAGCTCGGCCAGGGTCTCGTCGGCCAATCCCAGCACCGGCATGCCGCCGACGTTCGGGCGCAGGGACGAGAACTCCACGCGCTCGGGGAGGCGCTTGATCCCCGGGGCCTCGGGCACGCCGGCTCGGCGCATCGCCGCCGCGAGCTTGGCGACCTCGCGGGACTGGATGGCGACGTTCGCGTCGCCGCCGTGCACGGCGACCTGCACCTCGTGGCCGTCCTGGATGGCGCGCCCCGGGGGCGAGCTGCTGTCCAGGACGTCCTTGGGCTCGCTGAAGGAGGCGTAGTCGTCGTCGCTGGCCATGCGATGGATCAGGCGGCGCTGGATCGAGGACCCCAGCGAGGTCGGGATCGCGTTGGGCCGGTCACCGGTGACGATGACGTGCACCCCCACCTGGCGTCCGTCGGTCGCGATCTGCACGAAGGTGGAGAACCACTTCGAGAGGTTCGAGTAGTCATACGCTTCGCGGAAGGCGGCCATGCCGTCCACCAGCAGCAGGATGCGCGGGGTATCCGGCTTCCCGGCCAGCTCGCGGTATTCGGTCACGGACCCGGCCCGGAGCTTCGCGAACTCCTTGGCTCGCTCGTCGATCCGCTGGCGCAGGGTGCGCAGCAGGCGGATCACCCGCTCCTCGTCGTCCCCCGAGACGATCGTGCCCACGTGCGGAAGCTCCTCGAGCATCGTCAGTCCGGATGCGCCGAAGTCGAGGCCGTAGACGTGGACGGGCCCGCCGCGGACCGTGGAGGCGGCCGAGATCGCGAGGGTGCGCAGCGTGGTGGACTTGCCCGAGCCGCCGGTGCCGTAGATGGCCATGTTGCCGTCCCGGTCCGGAAAGTACGAGGCCGTCGGCTGGGCCTGGTCCTCGGGGACGTCCATCACGCCCAGCAGCAGCTCTTCATCCGTGCGCCTGCTGGGCAGCCGGGAGTGGTCGTAGGCGTCGGCCAGCTCGGACAGCCACGGCTTGCGCGGCGCGGGCACACCCACGCTCTCCGCCGCCGCCACGACGGTGGAGACCACTCGGGAGATGTCATGGGGGCCGGGGTCCTTGACCTCCTTGGTGGGCGGGGCCGGGATGTCCCACTGCTCACCGGTGCCGAAGTCCTTCTCGACGATGTCGATCCGCGCCTGTTCGGGCTCGTCGGTGGTCCAGCCGCCGGCATATCCGGACTGGAAGGTGGCGATGCGTCCGGGGCCGGTCTTCGCCGCGCCGCGCCCCGGGATGCCGGGATCGAAGTGCGCGGCCATCGTGTCCCCCAGGATGTCCTTGGAGTCGGCCTCATCGGCCATGCGCAGCGCGATGCGGAGGTTCGTGTTGGCCCGCAGGTTGTCCTTGATGACACCTGCGGGCCGCTGGGTGGCGAGGATCAGGTGCAGACCCAGGGAGCGGCCTCGGGCGGCGACGTCCACCACACCGTCGACGAACTCCGGGATCTCCTTGGCCAGCGCCGCGAACTCGTCGACGATGATGATCAGGCTGGGCGGGGCCTCGGGGTCCCCGGTGCGCTCCAGCGAGACCAGGTCCTTCGCCTTCTTCCGGTTCAGCAGATGCTCGCGGTAGTGCAGCTCGGCCCGCAGCGAGGTCAGTGCGCGCCGCACCAGGTGCTGGGAGAGGTCGGTGACCAGGCCCACGGTGTGCGGCAGCGCGACGGCGTCGGCGAAAGCGGCACCGCCTTTGTAGTCCACGAACAGGAATGACACCCGGTCAGGGCTGTGCGCCGTGGCCATGCCCAGCACCCAGGCCTGGAGGAACTCGGACTTGCCGGCGCCGGTGGTGCCGCCCACCAGTGCGTGGGGGCCGTTGGTGCGCAGGTCGAGGTGGAAGGCGTCCTGGCCGTTGTGGCCGACCAGCCCGCGCAGGTTCGCGTCGTGCTTGCGCCGCTGCGGCTCCGAACCGTCTCGCGGGGTGAGGGAGCTGTTCTCCTTCCACCGCTCGATGATGTAGTTCGGGTCCTCCGCCATCGCCATGCCGCCGAGCTTGAGGTAGGAGATCGAGCGGGGCAGATCGGAGTCGTCGTCGATCGGGACCCCGGCATCGACCACCGGGGCCAGGTGGCGGGCCACGCCCGACGCCACCTCGACGGAGACGGTCTCGACCGTCACCGGGTAGAACCGCTCCCCCTGCCGCACGTGCCCGGCGCTCGCCCCCTCCACGGACTCCTCGACGGAGACGTAGGTGCGGCAGGCAGCGGGCAGCGCCGCCACATTGGAAGCGGACCAGACCACGTGGACGCCGACGTCCGGGCCGCGCTCGGCGAGGCGCACCAGTCGGGCGCGGTCCACCGGGGCGTCGTCCTCGATGATGACCACGAGGTTCGGCGTGATCGGCTCCGGCGGGATCTCCGGCTCCTCCTCGATGTGGATGGTCATCGGCGTGCGCAGCTGCGGCGGTGCATCCCCTGCCCGCTGCTCGATGAGCTCCTCGATGCGCGAGAGCAGGGAGGTGCCCCGACCGGGGGTGTCGGCGAGGTGGTCACCGGGCAGCGGTGAGTGCGGGCTCGAGGTGTGCGGGAGCCATTTCAACCACTGCCACCTCTCGCGGCTGGAGCGGGAGGTGATCGCTGCGATCGCGACCTCCGCGGGGGAATGGAGGGCGAAGATCTGGGTGACGATGCCGCGGGCCACCCCGTCGGCCTCGTCACCGCCGCCGGCCACCCCGATGTTGCCGGCGTATCGGAGCTCGGCCGCCACCGGCACCCCGGCGATCAGCCGGTACTCCTCGTTCATGTCGTCGAGCATGTCGTAGTACCTGGGGATCGCATCGTTCTCGCCGGGCATCTCGATGCCCACCCGGGACTCGGCGATGCCCAGACCCAGCCGCACGGTGCCGAAGGCGTTGTGCTCGGGGCGGTGGGTCCACAGCAGCCGGCCCAGCCGGAACGCCGCGTCGACCGTGTCCGCCGCCGACGGGGTCTCCACCAGGCGCACTGCGCGCTCGAGGTCCTGCGCCGCGGTGACCCGCCGCTTGAGGGAGGCCAGGCCCTCCACGAAGTTCTCGATCTGCTGCTCGAGCATCTTCTTCTGCTGGAACTTGCGGTTCAGGTATCCGGCCGTGGCCATCATCGGCATCATGAACACGAACATCAGCGAATACGGGCTGCGAGTCATCGCGAACATGAAGCCGCCCATGAGGATGGGGGCGAACATCATGAAGACGGGGAAGAACTGCGGCTGCGGCTCCTTGGGCGGTGTGGGCGCCTTCAGGGGCCGGTAGGGGAAGCGGGGCACCACGCGCGGGGAGCGGTTGAACTCCACCACCGGCGAGCTCGGCGCCGTGCCGCCGAGTCGGTGCAGGGCGATCACCGAGAAGGTGGTCTGGCCGATCAGCACCGTGTCCGAGGGGCCAATCACGGCCCGCTGCACCTGCTCACCGCCGAGCACGACACCGTTGGAGGACTGCAGGTCCACGATCTCGATCGAGTCGCCGACGTTGATGCGGGCGTGACGTGTGGAGAGCATCGGATCGGCGATCCGGATGTCCAGATCCCCCTCCCGGCCCACGACGCTGGAGCCGGACGGCAGGGGGAACTCCCGTCCCGCCTCGGGACCGGAGAGCACGCGCAGCAGGGCGACCGCCGCACCGCGGGACTCCGAACGGGTGGCGTACTCCGTCGAGGACCGAGCGATCGAGACGACGCTGCCGGAGCGCAGACCGGCCTGGATCAGATCGATCTCGCGGTCCAGCGAGCGCACGCCCTTCGCGCCCGGGCCCGCGCCGGGATCCTGGACCTGGAGGGTCAGTCCCTCGGGCGCTTCGAGGTCGCTGCGCAGCGGGTCGGCGAGGTACAGCGCGTTCGCGACGTCCGCGACCGTCGCCGTGGCATCGGCGGTGACCTCCAGATCGGTCAGTCGATCCTCGGGCCTGCGCAGCGTGAGCTTGATGCGCATCGGTGTTCCTCCCCTGGCGAGCCCCTCGCCCGCCTGCCGGTGCTCCCCTGCCGGGGCGGCCCGTTCCGTCCGTGATCGTCAGTGGTCCTCTGTGTGCGCGGGAGCCCGGGCCGCCGCCGGGGCGGCCGCCGCGTCAGTCGTCGTCCGAGTCCTCCGCCTGCTCCAGCAGCGGCAGGTCCTCGCTGGTGACCAGGCGCGAGAAGACCGCATGCTCGACCAGGCGGGCGCGGCGGTTGCTGGCGAGCTTGCCCGGCCCGCCGCGCAATCCTCGCACCCCGAGCCGGTCGAGCTTGTCGCAGACATTGTCCAGCTTCCGGTTGAACTTCGTCAGCTGCCAGCCCAGCCGCTGCGAGGCCTGGGCCGAGGTCGGCACCGAGCTCATCCCCGACCCTTCCCGCACCAGCATCGGTTCGGCGAGCGCGAGGATCAGGAGCTTCTGACTCGGGGTGAGCTGCACCGATCCCATGGTGGTCTCCCCCACCGGGTCATCCGGGCCGGCGATCCGCGCGAACTCCGGAGAGTCCGCGTGAACCGCGAAGTCATAGGTGGTGGGGCCCGCGGTGAACACCACTTTGGTGATGTCGAAGACCAAGGGGATCCGGGCCCCCGGCGCGAGCCACGCCTGCATCGACCCGGAACCGTCGGAGATCGTGGCGGACAGACGCGATCCGATGTTGACCAGCCACCACATCGACTCGACCTGGACGATGGTGAGGAACCGCCGATGGAGGAAGGCATTGTCCTCATCGACGGTGAGATCGGCCTCTCGGCCGATGGTCAGCTCCTCGTCGTCCTCGACGCGCCACCATTCCCCGCAGAACTCGACCGAAATCGTTGACGCCATCGTCAGCCGTCCCCTCTGTTGTCACACTCGACGCTCATGGATGCACCGTACCCGTCACCCGGTGGTCAGACATGACTCCACCGGTGCGCTGGCGAGGCCGTTGGGATTGACCGTCCGCACCTCGATGCACTGCTCGGGAAGCTGCGGCGGGACCGTCATCGCCGTCGAGTTGCGTCCATGGACCTCGCGCCACGCGCCGAACTCCTCCGCGTAGTTGTCCGGCATATCCTTCCACCGGACCTGGAAGTAGTCGTCCTCGGTGACCCCTTCCGGCGGCTCCCAGGTGACCCTCACCATCCCGGCATCCGTGCCCTCGCCGGGGGTGATGATCTGGAGTTCGACGGCCGTCGGCTCCCCGGGAGATTCCGCCTTCTGGACCGGACTGTTGATGGTCGAGGTCGCATTCTCGGGCTGCTCGGCCACCAGGAAGTGGCGCACCGCGAGGCTCGCCCCCACGCCGAACAGCACCACGAGCACCGCCGCCAGGGTGACGAAGGGCCATGCCGGGGTCTTCGGCTTCTCCTCGCCCCGTCCCTCACCGCTGACCATGCCCGCGTGCGGAGGGGGCGGTGAGGGCGAGCCGTGGATGGCTCCGGCCGGGCGCAGCACGGTCGCCTCCCCCGCATCAGCGGTCCCCCCGGTCAGGCTCGGTCCGCCGGGGCGCGACGCATGGCCCGGACCGGCCGGCGCCCCCAGCGCGGGGGCGACCCCCGCGTAGGGGTCCAGCGGCCGCTTCGTGCCGGGTCCGGTGACGCCCGTGGACTCCGGGTCGACGGTCGAGACCTTCCGGATCCGCGTGTGCACGTCGAACTCGTCGTCCTCGGCGCTCTGCGCGGCCCCGGCGCTGCGGTCATCGAGCACGTCCATCTGGGTCACGGGCAGCGAGAGCGAGAGCTCCACCTGCTGCAGGCTCCGGCCGAAGGCCAGCGCGGTGTCGTACCGTCCGATCGGCTCCTTCGCCATCGCGATCGAGAGCACTCGGTTCAGCTCCGCGGGGACATCGGGCCGGTCCAGCGGGACCAGCGGCTCGCTCGAGAGGCGATGGATGAGGTCCGAGGCGGTGTTGCGCTGTCCACGACGCTCGAAGGGGGTCTGACCCGCCAGGAGGGAATAGACGGTCGCGGCCAGTGAGAACACGTCGGAGCGCACATCGGCGCGCGGTGAGTCGGCGAAGAACTCCGGCGGTGACCAGGGGATGGACATCCCCTGGGAGTCCTCGACGTCCTCGCCCTGCCCGGTGGCGATGGAGATGCCGAAGTCCGTCAGCGCTGGTCGACTGTAGTCGGTGACCAGGATGTTGGCGGGCTTGATGTCACGGTGGAGGATCCCGGCGCGGTGGGCGGTCTCGACGGCGCCGGCGATCTGCACCCCGACCCGCAGCGCCTCGGCGACGGTGATCCGCTCCTTGCGGAAGCGCAGACCGTAGTTCGGGCGCGGGCAGTACTCCATGACGATGTACGGGCGGTGGTCCTCGGAGACCTCAGCCTGGTGGATCGTGACGATCGACGGGTGGGTCGACATCTGGGCCATGACATTGGCCTCGGCGTCGAACAGGCGCCGCACGGACTCGTCGAGCACGTTGGACAGCAGCACCTTGATCGCCACGCGCCGCTGCGGGCGGGACTGGCGATACAGGAACACGTCGGCGAAGCCGCCGGAGCCCAGCAGCTGCTCGTACTCGTAGCCGGGCAGCCGAGGCGGGCGAGAGGGCGGCCTCGAGCTCATACCCGCTCTCCGAACTTCAGGTGCACGTCGTCCCCGAGATCCAGGTGATCCCCGTCGTGGAGGACCACTCCTTCACGGGGCCGCAGCCGCACCGGCTCGAACCCCACCCGGTACAGCGTGGTGCCGTTGGTGGCGCCGAGATCGAGCGCCACCACGTGCCAGCCCTCCAGCCGCAGCTCGAGATGTGAGCGGGAGATGTCCTGCTGCGGGCTGGGGACCGTGACCAGCTGCGGCACGTCGTTCGCGCTGACCCGGGAGGCGCGGGGCCTCCGGCCGATGATCGCGGTGCGATCCAGGACGAAGCGGTCGCCTCCCGAGATCAGCACCACGCCCAGGGGTGGGCGGGCGACCGTCCGCGGGCTACCCTGCAACGGCGCGCCGCAGGTGCGGCAGGCGGACCGTTCGGGGGAGTTCGCGTGACCATGGGCGCAGAGGAGACCCGGCAGCGCCACGGCGCTGCCCGAGGCCCGACCGGCGCCGTCGAGGGCCTGCGATCCCGGGGCGCCGGTCGTGCCGGGCGCGGCCTGCGCTCCGGGGAAGCCCACCTGATGACCGGCGGCGCCCGGATTCACCGGCCCCTGGGAATACTGCGGGGGCTGGCCCGATCGGGCCTGGTAGCCCACCTGTTGACCGGCGGTCCCCGTGTTCATCGGTCCGCCGTGAGGCGGGTACGAGCCGGCCTGCTCGTACGGTGCCGGCTCCTGTGCCGGCGCCGAGGGGTGCGTCGGCGCCGGACGGAGGCCGGTGTTCGGAGCGGGCGGACGATCCGCCATGTCGACCTGTGGATACGCGGACTCCGGGGCCGGCGGCGCGGCCTCTCGTCGCGCTGCGGTCTGCGCGATCTCCGGAGCGGTGCGTCCCACCCCGGGCACCCAGTCGATGAACTCGCTCGGAGCCGACGGCTGCTGCGGTTCCGGGGCGGGCTCGACCTCGCCGACTGGCCCGGCGTTCGCGGGTTCGGTGAGTGTGGGCTCAGCGTTCGCGGGTTCGGTGAGTGTGGGCTCAGCGTCGGACACCACACTCGCGGCCGCGGGGTCCGGGCCGGCCGTTGCGCCCTCCTCGCCCTCCACCTCGTTCGGACGCACCGCTGCGTCCTCGATGCGACGGAAGACGGTCTTGCCGAAGAGATCGTCGTACGCGCCGGTGTTCTCGAGGTCGCCTCCGGCCGTGACCGACGCGGCATCACGGGGCGCCGGGGCGCGGCGCGGCGCGGGGGTCGGAGCACGCTGGTCGTCCCCTCCGTCCTCGTCGTCGATCGGCGCGACCTGCGTCACCGGCGAGACGAGCTCATCCGCCGCGGCGGGATGCGGAGCGTCCTCGTCCTCCGGAGGTGCCGGGGTCGGGATCGCCACCGGCGCTGCGGAGGAGGGTGCGGCAGGTGATGCAGCAGCCGATGGTGACGGGGGCGCAGGCGGCCCTGCCACGGGATTCGTCTCCGTCGGTGCGCTGCGGCTCCGGCGATCGAACAGGGAGGAGCTCACGAGGCGGCGTGTGCGGACGGCCGGAGGTCGCTCGACGTCGGCGCCGTTCGACGCGTCGGCGGCGGGAGCGGGCGGCGTCGCCGGTGCTGGTGCCGGTGCTGGTGCTGGTGCCGGTGCTGGTGCTGGTGCCGGTGCTGGTGCTGGTGCCGGTGCCGCCGAGGGCGCGGGGGCTGATGGCGCGGAGGACGATGCCGGTTCCGGCGCCGCAGCCGGGGGTGCCGCCGGAGCCGCAGTCGGGGCGCCGCCTCCGAAGAGACCCTCGAACCTGTTCGGCGCCGAGGCTTCGGGGCCGGAGGTGGCACTGCTGCCGGAGGGCACGGTCGAACCGGGGCCGTTGCCGGACGCCATCGAGGACGCTCCCCCGGTCGTGCCGCTGCTCGTCGCAGGCCTGCTCGCCGCCGGTGAGCTGGCGGGCCTCGCCGGCGTGGACGCGGGACGCTCCGCCCGGCGCTTCTTCACCTCCGGATCCTCGATCGAACGTCCGTCCTGCTCCACCTGGTCGGCGAGAGCGGCGCGTTCGCTCTCCTCCAGCTCCGCGGGATCCGTCGTCACGTGCACGAAGCCTCGGATCGGGACGATCCCGGCCTCCAGGCGAGGGGCGCCGAGCCCGTCCTCGAGCGGGAGTTCTCCGAAGGCCGTCCGGCGGACGCCGTCGAGGGTGCGCAGCACGAACGGTTCGTCCTCGGAGCCGACGATCTGCTGGGAGCCCTCCGCGGTGTACACCGCGATCGGCGTCTTCCCCTGCACCCCGAAGACGGCGCTCGTCCCGTCATGGAAACCGAACAGGAGCGCAGGCAGCTTCTCGGCGCTCTCGAGCTCACCGACCTCCACCAGCCGGTCCCGGAAGTCCTCCGGGGCGGGCTTCTCCGCCAGCACCGCCCAGGCAGCCTCGATCACCTGCTTGCGCAGACCGGGGGTGAGCACCACCCAGGCGTCCTCACGCAGCACCAGCGTGGCAGGACCCTGCTTGGTCCAGGTTCCGGATCCGAGCAGCGTCGTGCTGTCGCCGTCGCTCGCCTCGCTCATCGTCCGGTGCCAGGCTCGGTGCTCCCGCGCGGGAGCGTGTCCTCGTCGACCTCGAGCTCAGCGCTGTCGGGCGAAGCGGCGCCATGTCCCGCAGTGTTCTCGGAGGCCAGGGTCTGGCCCACCACCTCGACGGCTTCGACCACGACGACGCTGACGTTGTCGTGCCCGCCGGCGTCAAGAGCGCGGCTCACCAGATCCCCACAGACCGTGCGCACATCCGCCGGGCTGCGCAGCATCTGTTCGATGGCGACGTCATCCACCTCGCCGGTCAGGCCGTCGGAACAGATGAGCATCCGATCGCCGGTCTCGGCGGGGATCAGCCAGTAGTCAGGATCGGACTCGGGCCCGGCGCCGAGGGCGCGGGTGACCATGTGCCGGTACGGGTGCACCTTGGCCTGCTCGCTCGAGATCTCACCGCGGTCCATCAGCTCCTGGACCACTGAATGATCGACGCTGACCTGTTCGAAGACCTCCCCGGACAGGCGGTAGACGCGGGAGTCGCCGAGGTTGAGCACGACCCAGTAGCCGACCCCGTCCAGGACCATCGTGGCGACCGCAGAGACCGTGGTGCCGGCGCCGAGCGTCGACTCCCCGCTGAGCTCGCCGATCCGCACGGCGGCCGAGCGGAGTGCATCACCGAGCTGCTCGACGGTCACGTTCTCCTGCAGGGTGAGCTTCTCGAACTCCTCCACGACGATGGCGCTGGCCACCTCGCCCGCGTTGTGCCCGCCCATGCCGTCGGCGACCAGGAAGATCGGCGGGACCTCGAGGATGCTGTCCTCGTTGGTGGCCCGCACGTGCCCGACATGGGTGGCAGCGGCAGAGACGACCCGGATCGTGCCGTGGAGGTCCGGGTCCGACAGAGAGCGGTCGATCACTGCGTCCTCTCCACGGAGACGGTCCGGTCACCCAGGGTCACCTGCGCCCCGGTCGGCAGGACCGTCGGGGAGTTCGGCACCAGGTTCTCCCGGGAGCCGTCCTCGCGCAGGATGCACGAGCCGTTCGTCGAACCGAGGTCGGTGACGGTCACGTCGTCGCCGGTGCCGTCGATGCGCAGGTGCGTCTTGGAGACCGAGCGGGTGTCGTCCTTCATCACGAACAGCACCTCCTCGCCCGGAGCGGCCGGGTTGCGTCCGATGACGACCGGCTTCTCGACGATCCGCTCACCGCCGTCGTCGGTGCTCAGACGAAGCTTCTTGACCGCCGGCAACTGGACCGCGGAGAGTCGGGTCTGTTCGAGGTCCCCCAGCGGATCGTCCACCGCGGAGAGTCGGGTCTGCTCGTCCACGCCGTTGTCCTCGACGTCCCAGGCATCGCCGGTGAGGTCGCTCGGAGGGTTCTCGACCCCTTGGCCATACGGGACAGGCGGGGCCGGCGGGACAGGCGGGGCCGCCTGT
>JAKDUN010000077.1 GCA_030457675.1 Brachybacterium sp.
CGCTCACGTTCCTCGTCCCCACCATGGGAGGATCCCAGACATGACCAGTCCCGCCCCGCAGTCCGCACAGATCAGCTTCTTCGAGGCCGTCGGCGGCCACCAGACCTTCGCGCGCCTCGTGGACCGCTTCTACGAGGGTGTCGCAGAGGATCCGGAGCTGCGTGCGATGTATCCCGAGGAGGACCTCACCGGGGCCAAGCACCGTCTGTGCACCTTCCTCGAGCAGTACTGGGGCGGGCCGAAGACATACGGCGCCGAGCGCGGCCATCCACGGCTGCGGATGCGCCATGCGGTGTTCCCGGTCTCCCCCTCGGCGCGCGATGCATGGCTGCGCCACATGCGCACCGCCCTGGACTCCCTGGAGCTGGCGCCGCTGCACGAGCAGACGCTGTGGGACTACCTCGATCGGGCCGCGCAGTCGATGGTGAACACCTACGACGGCGGCGAGGCCCCGGCGGCCGGCCAGGACGTGCCGGGCCGGCTGAGCTGAGGCCCCGGGTCGGTCCCGGCTCAGTCGCGGCTCAGTCCCGGCTCAGTCGCGGAAGCGCAGGGGCTCCCCGGTGAACCGCTCGAGCCGGCGACGGGTCTCCTGCTCCAGCCGCACCGGCGCGCCGGTCTCCGCATCGACCATCACCACCACGGTGCGGGCACGGGCATAGGGCGCCTCGCCCTCCGGATCCTCGCGCGTGAGCACCAGGTAGTCCACGCTCAAGCTCGCCCCACCGATCCGCGAGAGCCACAGCCGCACCACCACGCCGTCGCGGCGGTGCCCGAGGGGCCGGGCGTACTCGATCCGCTGCGAGGCGATCACGGTGCTGAGGGCGGAGCCGGCTCCGCTGATCGGCAGCGCCGCCGCCGGCTGCGGGGCGCCGAGGGCGAGCTGCTCGGCAGGCGGCTGCCAGAACGCGGCGATGCGTGCCTCCTCGAGCAGGCGCACCACGGCGGCGTTGTTCACGTGGCCGTAGGCGTCCAGGTCCGTCCAGCGGACGGCGATCGGGAGGTCCAGCGGTCCGGGCGTGAGATCGGGAGCATCGACAGCGATATGAGAAGGCATGGTGCTCATCGTAGGCCGCACGACCAGTACGATCATGCCCATGACGTTCCCCCGCACCGATCCCTCGGAGATCGCCGCCGGTCTGGTGGACCTGCTGGACCTGCGCGAGGTCGCGCCCTCCGGCGATTTCTCCACCCCCGCCACCGTCGCCGCGTACCAGGGCGATTCCTCGCCGCATCCCGGCGGGCATGTCTTCGGCGGCCAGGTGATGGGACAGGCGGTGACCGCGGTGGGGCGCACGGTCTCTGCGGACCGTCGGATCCACTCGATGTACTCCTACTTCCTCGCGCCCGGAGATCCCGCGCACCCGATCCGCTTCCAGGTCGATGCGCTGCGTGACGGCGGCTCCTTCTCGGTGCGGCGCGTCCTGGCCACCCAGCCCGGTCAGGAGGCCGACGAGGAGGAGCGCACCATCCTCGCGATGACCGCCTCCTTCCAGGAGAGCCAGGACGGTCTCGAGCATCAGGAGCGGGCGCCGGAGGCACCGGACCCCGAGGGGCTGGCCACCACCGCCGAGGTGCTCGCCGGCATCGACCATCCGGTGGCCCGCTTCTGGTCCACCCAGCGGCCCATCGACATCCGGCACGTCACCGATCCGATCTACCTGCGGCCCGATCCCGCCTCCGACACCCTGGAAGCGCAGCCAGATGCGCAGATGGTGTGGATGCGCACCCTCGCCCCCGTCGAGGCCGAGCCGCTGCTGCACGATGCGATCCTCGCCTTCGCGAGCGACTACACGCCCTTCGAACCGATCCTGCGCCGACAGGGCCTGAGCTGGATGACGCCGGGGCTGAAGATGGCCACCATCAACCATGCGATCTGGTGGCACAAGCACGTCAGCGCCAACGAATGGCTGCTGTACGTGCAGCGCTCCCCCTCCGCCTCCGGCGGGCGCGGCCTGACCCACGGTCAGGTCTTCGACCGCAGCGGCGACCTGGTCGCGACGGTCACCCAGGAGGGCATGATCCGGGCACCGCACGGAGCCTGAGCTCAGCGGTCGTGGCGCTCAAGCCATGGCCTCACGGGCGGCTTCCTGCGCGCGGGGCAGGGCCTCGGCGGCGTCGGTCTCGCCGAGGAAGACCTCGGCGATGATCGGCATCGCGGTGCCGGTCGCGATCGCCGAGCGGTCCCCGATCTCGGGCAGGGCGACGGCCTCGGGGACCTCGATCGCCGAGACGTCCACGCCGGCGGTGTCCCAGCTCTTCTCCCACGCGCCGCGCAGGTCCCGGTGGGCGGGGATCCCCAGTCTGTTCTCGGCCAGCGGGCGCTGGCCCTCGACGCCGCCGAGCCAGCGCAGCAGCTCGCCGATCGCCTTCTCCCGGTCCTCATCGTCCGGGTCGACGCCCAGTGCTGCGATCGAGTGCACCAGCGGGCGCGCCCCCTCCGATCCGGCGACGACCGGATGGATCCCCCAGGTGAAGGTGCCGTCGATCTCCTCGGCGAGGGTGTGCAGATCGTAGGTACCGGTCTGCAGCAGGCCGAGCTTTCCCTGCAGGAACAGAGTCCTGCACAGCGTCGGGTCGGCGACGGTGTCCTTCCCGTCCGGGGCGAGGTGTGCGGAGGCGAGATCCGCCAGGTACTGCACCGCCGCGATGCCCTCGTCGGAGGCGAAGGTGATGGTGCCGTCCTCAGCCTGCCAGCTGCCTCCCTGCGCGGCGATGAACGGGCCGAGCACCGCGGTGCGATCGGGATGGGCGCTGAACCCGTAGGTCTTGCGGGCGCCCGGGTCGAAGTCCGTCTCCCCGGGCCTGCGTCCCTCCCCGTCGACGGTGAGGGCATGGGAGAGCTCCCGCAGCGGGTCCGACTCGGCCTCCGGGTCGCAGGTCAGTGCCGAGGCATCGCCCTCGACTGCGGCGACGAGGCCCTCGTGGGCCACCAGGATGCTCTGCTCCCACACCTGCGGCACGCCCCACAGTCCCTCGTCGAGACGATAGAGGTCGGTCGGCGCGCTCTCCCAGCTCGCCGCGTCGTCCCCCACGATCCCGCCGATCTCCAGCAGCACCCCGCTGGCATGCGCCTGGGCGAGATTGGCGGTGTTCATCCAGAGCACGTCGGGCAGATCGCCGGAGGCCACGTCCAGCGGGAGCTGGGCCCAGTAGTCCTCCCAGCCCAGCACCTCGAGATCGACCTCGATGCCGGTGGAGTCGGTGAAGGCGGCGAGGGAGTCCTCGTAGGCGGATGCCGCGGACTCGCTCCACACCCGCATCCGCAGCGCGTCCCCGTCCTCGAGCTCGACGGGCGCGTCATCCGAGCAGCCCGAGAGGGCTCCGACCCCCGCCATACCCATCGCAGCGGTGGAGAGCAGGAGCTGGCGGCGGGTCGGCACGGGGTCGGAACCTTTCGTACGGAGTGCGGCAGCACCTCGCAGACGGAGGAGCCGCTCAGGCGGTGGTCACCAACCCGAGCTCGGCGCGGGAGGCCAGCACCGGATGCTGCGGGGCGACCCGCACGGTGAAGCCCACCTCGCCGGGTGCGGCGAGTGCGAAGCGAGCGGCCCAGCGGCCGTCCTCCCCACGCTGCAGCGGGATCAGCTGAGGCTCGATGATCTCATCCTCGGCGCCGATCTCGCCGAGAACAGCTTCGATCAGCACATCCGTGTCGCGCAGACGGCCCAGCTCGACATCGGCGACCAGGGTGAGCTCGGCACCGGTGGACACGGCGGCGTCCTGCGCGCCCTCGAGGCTCACGTTCTGCACCGATACCGCGGACCAGGCGTCCTGGACGTCGGCCTTCCAGGCGGTGAACTCACCGGCCAGCGCCGGATCCTCCGCGAAGGCCGAGGCCGCCCTGGCGGCGGGCAGGTACAGCTCGGTGACGTAGTCGCGGACCATGCGGGCCGCGGTGATCTGCGGGGCCACCTTCACCAGCGAGGAGCGGACCTTCGTCATCCAGCCGCGCTGCATGCCGCGGGCGTCGCGCTCGTAGAACAGCGGCACGATCGACTGCTCGAGGATCTCGTAGAGGGCCTCGGCCTCGATCGCATCACGGTGGCTCTGGTCCTCGACGTCCGCGGTGGGGATGGTCCATCCCGCGTCGTCGTCCTTCATCTCGTCCCACCAGCCGTCGGAGACGGAGAAGGTGAGGCCGCCGTTGAGGACAGCCTTCATCCCGGAGGTGCCGGAGGCCTCCTCGGGGCGGATCGGGTTGTTCAGCCAGACGTCCGAGCCGGCGATCAGCACCGACGCCATACGGATGTCGTAATCGGGCAGGAAGGCGATGCGGTGGCGGACCCCGTGGTCATCGGCGAACTGCACCAGCTGCTGGAGGAACTCCTTGCCGGGGCGGTCGGCGGGATGCGACTTGCCGGCCACCACGATCTGGACCGGGCGGTCCGCATCGAGCAGGATCCGCTTGAGCCGCGCGGGATCCGAGAGCATCAGGGTGAGCCGCTTGTAGGTCGAGACGCGCCGGGCGAAACCGATGGTCAGGGCGTGCGGGTCGAGGATGTGGTCGGTCCAGGCGAGCTCGGCCTCGTCCGCGCCCCGGCGCAGCCAGGAGTCCTTGACATGCCGGCGGGCCATCGCCACCAGGTCCGTGCGCAGCGCGTCGCGGGTCTCGGTGAGCTCGTGATCGGTGAGGGTCGACAGGGCGCTCCAGTCGCTGAGCGAGGAGATGTCGACGTCGCCCAGTGCCTTCTTGTACAGATCGTCCATGTGCGCGGAGGTCCAGGTGCGGCGGTGGACACCGTTGGTGACGGAGCCGATCGGCACCTCGGGCACGTCGAAGCCGGGGTAGAGGTCCTGGAACATGGCGCGTGAGACGGCGCCGTGGAGCTCGGCCACGCCATTGGAGCGCTGGGCGATGCGGAAGCCGAGCTGGGCCATGTTGAACACGTCCCCGCCCTCCTCGATGCCGAGGGCGAGCGCCGCCTCGACCGGCAGCGAGGGGATCAGCTGGGACAGGCCCGAGGGGTCGGTGTCGAGGTAGCCGCGCAGCTGCGAGGCGTCGAAGCGGTCGATGCCGGCGGGCACCGGTGTGTGGGTGGTGAACACGGTGCCGGCACGGACCTCGGCCACGGCCTCGGAGAAGCCGGTGCCGGCCTGCATCTTGCGTCCCACGCGCTCGAGGCCGGAGAAGCCGGCATGGCCCTCGTTGAGGTGGAAGACCGAGGGTGCCGGGGCACCGACCAGTGCGGTGTACGCCTCGACGGCGCGGACGCCGCCGATGCCCAGCACGATCTCCTGGAGTATGCGGTGCTCGTGGTCGCCGCCGTAGAGCCGGTCGGTGATCTGGCGGGCCTGCTCGTCGTTCGTCTCGACGTTGGTGTCCAGCAGCAGCAGCGGGACCCGGCCCACCTGCGCCATCCATACGGCGATCGCGACCTCGCGCTCCCCGGGCAGCGTGACCGAGACCGACAGCTGCTCGCCGTCGGCACCCAGGACGGGCTCGACGGGCAGCTGCGAGGGGTCGTTGAGCCGGTAGTCCTCCTGCTGCCAGCCGCTGCGGTCCAGCGACTGGGAGAAGTAGCCCCACTGGTAGAGCAGGCCGATGGCGACCAGCGGCACGCCCAGGTCCGAGGCGGACTTCAGGTGGTCACCGGCGAGGATGCCGAGACCGCCGGAGTAGATCGGCAGGGTCGGGGTGATCCCGAACTCCATGGAGAAGTAGGCGATCGAGGCGCTCTCGCCGCCGCGCTGCGTCCCCGGGGCGGTCCGCTGGAACCAGCGGCCGGAGTCGAGGTAGGTGCGCAGGTCGCCGATCTCGGAGCGCATCTGGGCGAGGAAGGCCTCATCGCGGGAGACCTCGGCCAGACGGCCGGCGGACACCTGCGGGAGCATCGCGATGGGGTTCTCACCGCTGTCGACGAAGGCCTTCGCATCGAGGGAGCGGAACAGATCGGCGGCCTGTCGACGCCAGGTCCAGCGCAGGTTCAGCGCCAGCTCGCGCAGCGGCGCGAGGGCATCCGGGAGGTCCGAGGAGACCGTGATCGTGGAGAGCGGCTTCATGGCCCCAAGGTACCCGAAGAGCGAACGTACTTGCGGCGCCCTTGCGAGGCGCGGACTGCTGGTCACGCCCGCCTTGTGTCCGATCCACCAGGGGGGATGGCCGCGCGCCGGGAGGCAGTGCACCACCCGAGGTGCAGGGCCGCCCCGATCGTGCAAGAACTTTCCGCCGGGTCATGGTCGTCTGCTCCAGCAGATCGTCCCCCAGGCGCTCCGCACCCGGTCCCGCAGCCTGCGACAATGAGGCGGCACCGCGGGGGTGGTGCCCAGAGCTGAGCACGACACGCACGGAGGAGCCCGATGGGGAGCGAGGCACGGACCGGGGAGATGCCGGCCCTTCCCGAGGACACGGTGGACCTCGGGGAACGACTCGATCCGGTCCGGACCCTGCTGCGCCGCACCGCTGCCGGGGACCAGCGCGCCGCCACGGCACTCATCGACGTCCTCGGTCCCCGGGTCCACGGGCTGGCCGTGCATGTCACGGGCTCCTCCGCCCGCGCGGAGAAGCTCGCGGTGACCGTACTGCGCTCCTGCCTGCGGGATGCCTCGGATCTCGCCACCAGCGGCCTGCCGGGAGAGGCCGCCGTGCTCGATCGCGCCCGACGCGCCGCCGTGGCCACCCATCCCACCGGCGACGTCCGCTCGCTGGCCGGTCCGGGCCCCGCCACCGATCGCACCAGCGACCGGCGGGAGGTCGGGGTGCTGCGCGTGCTGCTGGAGCTCCCGCCGGCGCAGCGGGCCCTGGTCGAATCCGCCGCTCAGGGACGCTTCCCCTACACCGGCACCGCTCGGCAGCAGCCCGCCCTGGACCTGTCCGAGGTGCTCGATGCACTGGTGCCCTTCGGCGGCCCCCGCGAACCCGAGACCCGGGGTCTGAGCTCGCTGGACGCCCTGGCCCTGGCAGATGAGGGCGAACGGCTGCGCCTGCGCGAGCTGACCCGGTCCCCGGAGACGGCCGGCATCCATCGCCGTGCGATCGAGGCCGCGGCCCGTCTCGCCCTGCTCACCGCGGTGCCTCCGTCGCGGGATCTGCGCATCGCGGTGCTCGAGGGTTCCAGCACCGCCGCCCGGTCGATTCCGTCGGCCCCGAGCTCCGCCGCCTTGCCGGGCCTCGCCCCGACAGGGGCCGAACCGGCCTACGGCGGCACCTACTCCACCCCGGTGCTCGGCACCGACACCCAGCGCCGGGTCGTCGGCCCCCCGCCGGTGGCGGGCGGGTTGCACGGCAGTGCCGCGGAGCCGTCGGCCGGATCGCCGCCCAGTCCCCAGTCCGCGGCCGCAGCGCCGCAGGGCTCACAGCAGGCCGCGACCGCCCCGGCCTTCGCCTTCCGCTCCGCCGACGAGAAGGAGCGCTCCCGGCACAGCCTGCGCCGTCAGCAGCAACGGGCCCGGGCAGGCTCTCGGCGCGTCCCGTGGATCTCCCGGTCTCTCGCCGCCGCGGCCCTGATCGCCTCTGTGGTGATGGGCGCACTGCTGCTGGACAGCCACCGGCAGCTCGAGGCCTCCGAGGCCTTCACCGCGGCCTGGACCGAGCACTCCGTGACCCCCGGGGCCCAGCTCGTCCCGGGGATCAGCGACAACGGCGACTGGCAGGCGGTCCTGTCCGAGGACGGCATCGCCCTGCGCGCCGAAGGGGTCGTGGGCTGGGAGGGCGAGGTGCTCGAGCTGTGGGGTGAGAGCGACGGCGTCCAGCGCAGCCTCGGCGTGCTCGACCTCGAGCAGGACGGGACCATCGAGTTCATCTCGGCGCAGACCGACCAGCGACTGTTCGTGACCCGCGAGATGCCGCCGGGCAACGAGTCCGGCTCCCCCTCCGCCAAGGTGGTCGCCAGACTGGACCCGCAGGCGATCGATCCCGCACAGACCTGAGCGCGGACACGGCCGTACACGACGAGGGACCCCCGCTCACCGGGGTTAGCGGGGG
Source organism: Brachybacterium sp. (assembly GCA_030457675.1). Lineage (GTDB taxonomy): Bacteria > Actinomycetota > Actinomycetes > Actinomycetales > Dermabacteraceae > Brachybacterium. The sequence continues at coordinate 7,922 of JAKDUN010000077.1, forward strand.
TCCCTCGATCCCGGCGACCGGGGGCAGGCCGCGGGAGGGTCGCCGTCAGTCGCGGGTGAGGCGGCGGTAGGTCACGCGGTGCGGGCGCGCGGCCTCCTCGCCGAGGCGGTCGACCTTGTTGGCCTGGTAGGCCTCGAAGTTGCCCTCGAACCAGTACCAGTTCGCGGGGTTCTCCTCGGTGCCCTCGTAGGCCAGGATGTGGGTCGCGACCCGGTCCAGGAACCAGCGGTCGTGGGAGACGACCACGGCACAGCCCGGGAACTCCAGCAGCGCGTTCTCGAGCGAGCCGAGGGTCTGCACGTCGAGGTCGTTGGTGGGCTCATCCAGCAGCAGCACGTTGCCGCCCTGCTTGAGGGTCAGCGCCAGGTTCAGTCGGTTGCGCTCACCGCCGGAGAGGATCCCGGCCTTCTTCTGCTGGTCCGGGCCCTTGAATCCGAACTGGGAGACGTAGGCGCGCGAGGGGATCTCGACCTTGCCGACCTGGATGAAGTCCAGGCCGTCCGAGACGACCTCCCAGAGGTTCTTCTCGGGATCGATGTTCTCGCGGTTCTGATCGACATAGCTGAGCTGCACGCTCTTGCCGATCTTCAGCTCGCCCTCATCGAGCGACTCCAGGCCCACGATGGTCTTGAACAGCGTGGTCTTGCCCACGCCGTTGGGGCCGATGACGCCGACGATGCCGTTGGGCGGCAGCGAGAAGGACAGACCGTCGATGAGCACGCGCTCACCGAAGCCCTTCGTGATGTCCTTGGCGTCGATGACCTGGTTGCCCAACCGCGGGCCCGGCGGGATGGTGATCTCCTCGAAGTCGAGCTTGCGGGTGCGCTCGGCCTCGGCGGCCATCTCCTCGTAGCGGGCCAGACGGGACTTGGACTTCGCCTGGCGGCCCTTGGCGCTGGAGCGGACCCATTCCAGCTCCTCCTTGAGGCGCTTGGCGAGCTTCTGGTCCTTCTTGCCCTGGACGTTGAGGCGCTCCTCCTTCTTCTCCAGGTAGGTGGAGTAGTTGCCCTCGTAGGGGTAGAGGTGGCCGCGGTCGACCTCGGCGATCCACTGGGCGACGTGGTCCAGGAAGTACCGGTCGTGGGTGACGGCGATGACGGCGCCCTCGTACTGCTGGAGGTGCTGCTCGAGCCAGAGCACGCTCTCGGCATCGAGGTGGTTGGTGGGCTCGTCCAGCAGCAGCAGGTCGGGCTTCTGCAGGAGCAGCTTGCACAGCGCCACGCGGCGGCGCTCACCCCCGGAGAGGTGGGTGACCTGCTCTTCGCCGGGCGGGCAGCGCAGAGCGTCCATCGCCTGCTCGAGCTGGGAGTCGAGGTCCCAGCCGCCCGCAGCGTCGATGTCTTCCTGGAGCGTGCCCATCTCGGCCATCAGAGCGTCGAAGTCGGCATCGGGCTCAGCCATCTCCTCGCCGATGGCGTTGAAGCGCTGGACCTTGCGGAACAGCTCGCCCATGCCCTCCTGAACGTTCTCCAGGACGGTCTTCGACTCATCCAGCGGCGGCTCCTGCAGGAGGATGCCGACGCTGTAGCCCGGGGAGAGCTTCGCCTCGCCGTTGCTGGGCGTATCGAGCCCGGCCATGATCTTCAGGATCGTCGACTTGCCGGCACCGTTGGGGCCGACCATGCCGATCTTCGCACCGGGGTAGAAGCTCATGGAGACGTCATCGAGGATGACCTTGTCGCCCACGGCCTTCCGTGCCTTGTACATGGAGTAGATGAATTCAGCCAACGTGAGTTCCTGTTCGCAGAGGGGTCCGGGGATTCTCACCGGCGCGCCGCAGAGCGGCGCCGCACGGGATGTGTCGCAGTGTCCGACTCTACCCCGCCGCGCCCGGCTCGACCCCCAGCAGGCTCAGCAGCAGGGCGAGGCCGTTGAGGAGCCACCAGACGCTGAAGTAGGACACCGCGAGCGCCGTGATGCCTGCGCACAGCAGCACCGCCCAGCGTGGCTGGCTGCGGGCGACGTGGAGGTGGGCGGCGACTCCCGCCCCCACCAGGAGCACGAGGCCTGTGAGGACGCTCATCAGGTCACCGGCCTGCGGGAGCAGCGAGCCCATGGTGAGGAACCCGATGACACCGATGCCGACGATCGGCAGTCCGCTCAGGACGACGCCGAGGACCTGCGACACCAGCCGCTCCCGCCGGCTCGCCGCGCAGGGCACCAGGAGGGTCACCACCTGGCAGGCCACGGAGAGCAGGCCGCCGACCACCGCGAGCAGCACCAGCAGCTCCCTCCCGGGGCCGTCGGTACCGGACTGCGTGCTCTCGTGGAAGGACCACCGGGCGAGGTACCCGCTGGCCGCTGCGAGCCCGACGGCGATGACGTGCAGGACGATCAGGGCGGCGGGAAGGCGGGACGCCGCGAACGGTGCGGCACGGGAGGCGAGGGGGTCGGCCGCTGCCACCGCGGACGCCCGCTGCTCGGGGGAGGCCGGCATCAGTCCAGCGGCACGCCCCGGGCGGCCAGCACCCGCCGGGCGATCTCCACGCCGTGCTCCATACCCTCGGGGCGCTCGGCACCGTTGCGCGGCCACAGGTGGGCGTCCATGCCGAGCGCCTTCGCGGCGTCGACATTCTCCTGGCGGTCGTCGAAGAAGATGATCGCGGAGGGGATCGACACTCCCCCGGTCTCGTGCGCGAGGACGTCCAGCAGCACCTCGTACAGCTCCCGCTCGGGCTTGACGGCCCGCTCCTCGCCGGAGATGACCGCGAGGGTGAAGGCCTCGAACCAGTCGGTGCGGCGCACCGACTCACCGAAGGCTTCCGAGGCGTTGGACAGCAGCGCCAGCCGCACCTGGTTGCGGGCGAGGTCGTGGATCAGCGAGCGCGATGCCGGATCCAGGCGCAGGAAGTAGCGGTCGTCCGCGCTCTGCACCTCGGCGATCTCCTCCTCGGAGAGCTGCTCGAGACCGACGGCGGCGGCGACCGCTCCCCAGTACTCGGCCGCGCTGAGGGCACCTCGGTCGTAGGCACCGCGTTCCCGCCAGAGGGCCTCGCCGAGGGTTCCGGTGTCGCCACCGAGAAGCTCGTGGACGTCGGGCACCGGGTCGTGGCCGGCGCTCAGCACGCCCCCGAAATCGAAGACGACGGTGGGCTTCGGCGGTGTCCGGCGACGGTTCTTCTTGCTCACGGGGTGGTCACGTCCTCACAGGTGGGAAGGTCTTCGGTGCTGCCGGTGTCGGCGATGGTCTCGGTGGCGGTCAGCGCCTCCTCGAAGGTGGAGACCGCGACCACGTCGAGCTCGTCGGGCACATGGCCCACGACGTCCCCGCAGTTCTTGCTGGGGGCCAGGAAGTACTCGGCCCCGGTCTCCTCCGCACCGACCATCTTCTGCCGGATCCCGCCGATGGGGCCGACGGCGCCGTCGGCGGCGATCGTGCCGGTGCCGGCGATGCTGCGGCCGCCGGTGAGCGCCCCGGGGGTCAGCTGGTCGTAGACGGACAGGGAGAAGATCATCCCGGCGCTGGGACCGCCGATGCTCCCCACCGAGATCTGGACGTCCATCGGGAACTCGTGGCCCGGGGCGAGCATCACACCCATCCGCGGGGTGCCGTCGACCAGCGCGGTGGGGACTTCGAGCGTGAGCTCCTGGCCGTCGCGTCGCACGGTCATCGGGATCGGTTCGCCGTCGGGAGCGGCCTCGATCAACCGTTGGAAGCCCTTGACGTCGCCCGCGGTCTCGCCGGTGACGGAGACGATCACGTCCCCTCCCTCGAGCGTTCCCTCGGCCGCGCCGTCGGCCTGGACACCCGCGACCATCACCACGTCCCGGTACTCGATCCCCAGCTCGTCCAGGGCGACGGCGACGGCTCCCTGCTGGGAAGAGCTCATCGCCGCGGTGTTCGCCAGGGTGGTCTGCTCACGGGTCTGTTCCTCGGGGAAGACCACCTCTTTGGGCAGCACCATCTTGGAGCTGTCGAACCAGGCGGCGACGACCTCCACCGGGGTGACGCGGTACCCGGGACCGCCGTCCACGGAGACAGTGGTCATCATCAGTGCCCCGTCGGTCTGGTGGGTCTCGGCCCCGTCGATGACCAGGATCTCCTCCTCCTCGTACTCGCCGAGCACATCGATGGCGGGACCGGGCCGTTCGATGACGTAGGGCACCGGGAGCAGCGAGCCGGCCAGGATCATCAGACACAGCACGACCAGCGAGGTCAGCGCCAATGCCGGACGGGCAAGCTGTGCGTCGTCGATCGAACGGGTGATGAACGCCCTCCCTCGGCGAG
>JAKDUN010000078.1 GCA_030457675.1 Brachybacterium sp.
CTCGCGATCACGGTCTTGCGATCACTGTCGCGGGAAGACGGAGAACGGCGACGGGCGCCCGGCGAGTGCCGGACGCCCGTCGCGCGGTGCAGCGGAGGTGGTCAGCCGCCGAGACGCTGACCGCTCTTGGTGTCGAACAGGTGGGCGTGCTCCGCCGAGGGGCGGAAGTACACCGTCTCGCCCTTGCTCGGAGGACGACGGGCATCGACCCGGGCGATGAACGGCTTGTCCGTCTCCTCGGCTCCGGCACGACGACCGTAGATGAACGCATCCGCGCCGAGCTCCTCGACGAGGTCGACCTCGATCGCGAGCCCCTGGTTGTCCGCGGCGATCTCCAGGTCCTCGGGGCGCACACCCACGGTGACCGTCTTCTGATCGGTCTCCGAGAGGGTGGAGCGGTCCACGGGGAGCACGGCGCCGCCGAACTCGACGCCCTGGTCGGTCAGCGGTGCCTCGAAGAGGTTCATGGCGGGGGAGCCGATGAAGCCCGCGACGAACACGTTGTCCGGGTGGTCGTACATACGACGCGGGGAGTCGATCTGCTGCAGGACGCCGCGATCGAGCACTGCCACGCGGTCGCCCATCGTCATGGCCTCGGTCTGGTCGTGGGTGACGTAGACCGTGGTGACGCCGAGGCGACGCTGCAGCGAGGCGATCTGGGTGCGGGTGGACACACGCAGCTTCGCGTCGAGGTTCGACAGCGGCTCGTCCATGAGGAACACCTGGGGCGAGCGGACGATGGCGCGGCCCATGGCCACACGCTGACGCTGACCGCCGGAGAGCGCCTTGGGCTTGCGGTCCAGGTACTCGGAGAGGTCCAGGATCTCGGCGGCGTCCTCGACGCGCTTACGGATCTCGGCCTTGGGCTTGCCGGCGATCTTCAGGGCGAAGCCCATGTTGTCGGCGACGCTCATGTGGGGGTACAGCGCGTAGTTCTGGAACACCATCGCGATGTCACGATCCTTCGGCGGGACGTCGGTGACGTCGCGATCGCCGATCAGGATGCGGCCGGCGTCGATCTCCTCGAGACCGGCGAGCATGCGCAGGGAGGTCGACTTGCCGCAACCGGACGGGCCGACGAGGACGAGGAACTCGCCGTCTGCGATCTCGATGTCGAGACTGTCGACGGCCGGGGTCTCCGTGCCGGGGTAGACGCGTGATGCGTTGTCGAACGTGACTGTTGCCATGGTGGTTCTCCTTCACCGGCAGGTACGTGCCGGACGGTCCGTTGTGAAGTGATGAGCGGCCGGTTCGAGGTCGTTCCCACAAGAGGTGCTTCGTCGCACCGGCTCGCAGAAGTGTAGCTCAGCTCTCATCTGTGCGGGGTGATCCGCCGTGACGCGTCTCACCTGTCGGGACCGGGTTCCGCGGCAGAGGCCGGGTCGGGCGGCGGACGCTGCGGGATACTGGCGTCGTGGACATCAACGAGCTGACCCGGAAGACCCTCGATCGTCGCGCGCAGGATGGGGACCCGCTGCGGATCGTGCAGGCCGGTCATCCCGCCCTGCGCCGACGCGCAGCGCCTGCCCGTGGACGGATCGATCTCAAGCTGCTGTGCGAGCTGGCCGAGGCGATGACGGTGACGATGCGCGCGGCGCCGGGCGTGGGGCTGGCCGCCCCTCAGGTGGGGCTCCCGCTGAGCGTCTACGTGGTCGAGGACGGCTTCGCGAGCGAGCCGGGCGAGGATGCGGACGACGACCTGCTCGAGCGGCGCCCCCTCGCGCTGCGTGCCCTGCTCGATCCGGTGCTGGAGCCGCTCGGCACGCAGCGGGTCTATGCCTTCGAGGGGTGTCTGTCGGTCGACGGCTGGCAGTCCATCGTCCCGCGGTCGCGTCGGGTGCGCCTGCGCGCCGTCGAGCTGCTGCCGGACGGTCGGCTCGAGGAGGTCGACGAGGAGCACGTGGGCTGGACCGCCCGGATCCTCCAGCACGAGACCGACCACCTGGCCGGGACCCTGTGCCATGACGTGTCCGTGCCCCGCTCCTACATCGACGCCGGCTACGCCGGTCACTACGCCGATCTCACCGAAGCCGTCCGTCGCCTCGGACTGACCGGAGAGATCACCGACCTCGCCCCGGGCCAGGTGGTGATCGGCGGGCAGAGCTGATCTCCAGGCTGCGCTCGGCCGGACGCGGTAGCTTGACCCTGTTCACGACCCGACAGAACGGAGCAGACGGTGGCCCAGAGCGACCAGAGCACCCCGCCCATCCCGCAGAGCGAGCTGGCCGACGACGGCGAGTTCGTCGAGCAGCTCGACGAGCGCTGGCTCTCGGTGATCGACGCCGCCCTGAGGGTGCAGGCGCCGCTCGCCCACAGCTATGTGGAGAAGCTGCGGGAGAAGCATCCTGAGGCGACCGATCGCCAACTGCTCCAGCACGTCACCTCGCGGTTCATCGGCCTCACCGCGGTCACCGGCGCCGGTATCGGCGGCGTCGCGGCCCTGCCCGGACTCGGCACGGTGGCCGCACTCGGCCTGACCATCGGCGAGGGGGTGTCCTTCGCGGAGGCGTGCGCCTTCCTCACTCTCGCCGCGGCGGACATCCACGACGTGGACATGACCGATCAGAGCACTCGTCGCCTGGTCCTGTTGGGAGTGCTCAGCGGTGAGCGCGGCACCGAGATCATCGCCAAGGCGATGGGCAGGCAGGGCCTGCGGTGGAACGCCGTGTTCAGCGGCGGTGGCGGATTCCTGCCGGGCCTGGTGAGCAAGCAGGTCTCCCGGTATGTGCGCCGCCGGGTCGTGGCGCGCACCGGCGGGCTCTGGTTCGCGCGGCTGGCGCCCTTCGGGATCGGCGCCGTGATCGGCGGGCTCGGCGCCCGTGCGGTCTCCCGCTCGGTGGTCGAGGCGATGCTGGAGATCTTCTCGCACGGCGCGACCCTCGACGGCGAGATCTCCGGGGAGCGCGACGCGCTCGCAGGCTGACCGCTCGCAGTCCGGCCCTCGCAGGCTGACCGCTCGCAGTCCGGCCCTCGCAGTCCGGCACGGAGCACGTGCACGCAGGGCATGACCACACAGTGCTGGAGCCTGCAGAGCACGAAGGGTGCCGCCCCCCCGGGGCCGGCCCCCGGCCGGCCCGCACCACCGCGGGCGGGCCCCCCCAGCCCCCTCGGGGGCGGGCCCGGCGGGGCCGCACCCTTCGTGCGTGGTCAGGGCTGCGTCAGCGCTCCGCGGTGCGCTGACGAGGACCTCAGACCTCCTGCGTGAAGTCGTTGGCGTGCTCGGTGCCGACGGCGCGCTCGTGGGAGCGGCGGATCTCCGCCTCCGCAGCGCTGCGGCCCTCCCAGTGCGCGCCCTCGACGCTCTTGCCGGGCTCGAGGTCCTTGTAGACCTCGAAGAAGTGCTGGATCTCCAGGCGGTGGAACTCCGAGACATCGGTGAGCTCCTGGCGGCGCACCTGGCGCTGGTCCCCGACCGGCACCGCGATGACCTTGTCGTCGCCGCCCGCCTCGTCGCGCATACGGAACATGCCCAGTGCGCGGCAGCGGATCAGGCAGCCCGGAAAGGTCGGCTCCTCGAGCAGCACGAGGCAGTCCAGCGGGTCGCCGTCCTCGCCGAGGGTTCCCTCGATGAATCCGTAGTCGTCCGGGTAGCGGGTGGCGGTGAACAGCATCCGGTCGAGCCGGATGCGCCCGTTGTGGTGGTCCACCTCATACTTGTTCCGATTTCCGCGAGGGATCTCGATGGTCACGTCGAATTCCACGACACCGCTCCATTGCTCGGGACCTGAAGGCCACTGGTAAAGACCGTGACACCATATCGTGGGTGCCATGGGAGCGAGCGCAATCGAGCGGATCTGGCGCACCACCGCGATCGTGATGTGCGCGGCGGTGCCGGCGAGCTTCTACGTGCTCGGAGATCTCACTGACGCCTTTCCCGGCGTCCTCACCGTCCGCAGCACCGAGGAGGGTCCGAGCTTCGGTCCGCGTGCGGGCGCCGAGGACTGGGAGCGGGTCGCGGCAGAGGAGACCCTGCCGACCTCGCTGCCTGCCGCCGCGCCAGTGGACCCCGCTGACCTCGAAGAACGGATGTCCGCGGGTGCAGACCTGCCGGTGGTCGCCGGTGGGCTGGCGTTCAGCGTGATCGACGCCGAGACCGGGCAGACGCTCGCCGCCCGCGAGGAGAGCGCCGCCCTGGTGCCCGCCTCGACCCTCAAGCTGCTCACCGCCGCCGCCGTGCTGCGCCAGTACAGGGGGGACGAGGTCCTGACCACTCGGGCGGCCGTCCAGGACGGCGTGATCACCCTCGTCGGCGGCGGTGACATGACTCTCAGCGAGGACGATCTGCGCGAGCTGGCGGCCCAGGCGGCGGCACTCGCCACGGAGCAGGGCGCCACCGAGGTCTCCGTGGCGCTGGATGACAGCTATCTCGTCGGCGGCCCCAACCCGGCCTGGGGGAACAACGGCCAGCCCGGTGGCTGGGTGACCCCCACCGCCTCCCTCGCACTGAACGAGGGATGGCTGGACGGCGAGGAGTACGGGCCCAAGTCCGCCACCCCGGCCCGGGACGCCGCCGAGCGCTTCGCCGAGCTGCTCAGCGAGGGCGGGCTCACGGTCACCGGTGTGATCACCGCAGCACAGGCTCCGCAGGAGGCGCCGACAGCAGAGGTCCACTCCGAGACGATCGCGGAGCTGGTGCGACACACCCTGCTGGTCTCCGACAACACCACCGCCGAGCTGCTCGCGCACCTGGTGGCGCTCTCCCGCGGCGAGGAGGCCACCCCGGCCGGGGCCGCCGCCGCGGTCGAGGCAGAGATCGAGGATCTCGCCGAGCAGCTCGGGGTCGCGCCGGAGGCGGTCGCCTCCCTGGAGATCCACGACGGCTCCGGGCTCTCGCGCCAGAACCGGGTGCCGCCCGCCCTGCTCTCCGCGGTCCTGGCAGAGGTGGCCTCCGGCGAGGCACCGGCCCTCGAGCAGATCCTCTTCGACGTGCCCATCGCGGGACTGTCCGGCACCCTCGCAGGCCGCTTCGATGCGGAGGAGACCGAGGACGCGAGCGGTCTCGTGCGCGGCAAGACCGGCTATCTCGGGGGCGCGGCCACCCTGGCGGGCGTCGCCGTGCTGCCAGACGGGCGGACCGTCGGGTACTCGATCGCGGTGCACGGCTTCGACGGCGCCGACGCGGACGCCGCCCGTGCGGCGGTCGACCAGGTCGCCGCCGAGATGGTGCAGGTGGACTGATGGCCGGACCGCCTCCCGTCGTCGCCCGCGCCCGCATCGCCGTCCGTGCCGCGCTGACCACCCGGCTCGAGCTGCTCGCCGACGACACCGCCATCGGCCGGACGATGCCGCGCCTGCTGGTCGGCCTCAGCGGCGGAGCGGACTCCCTCGCACTGCTGGCCACCACCGTCTGGGTGGGCTCACGGATGGGCTTGGAGACCGAGGCGGCGATCGTCGACCACGGCCTGCAGGAGGGATCCGCCCAGGTCGCGGAGCGGGCGCTGGTCCAGGCCCAGCACCTCGGCGCCGAGGCGCGGATCCTGCGTGTCGAGGTCGCCGCCGAGGCGCCCGGCGGGCTCGAGAACGCCGCCCGCACGGTGCGTCACGAGGCGCTGGAGACGCTGCGCGAGGAGCGGGGTGCGCTCGCGCTGCTGATGGCCCACACCCTCGATGACCAGGCCGAGCAGGTGCTGATGGGGTTGGCGCGCGGTGGCGGGCCCCGCGCCCTGGCCGGGATCTCCCGCGCCCGCGGAGCGCTGCTGCGGCCCTTCCTGGGCAGCGGCCGGGACGAATCCACCGCACTGCGCCGGGCCGACACCGAGGAGATCTGCCGCGTGCACGACCTGCAGTGGTGGGAGGACCCGATGAACGCTGACGAGACGCTGCTGCGCTCCCGGGTGCGGCATCGGGCCCTGCCCCTGCTGCGGGAGATGCTGGGCGAGCACCTCGACGAGAACCTCGCGCGCACCGCCGACCTGGTGGGCCCCGACGCCGATCACCTCGATGCCGAGGCGACCGCGCTGCTGGACTCGCTGCGCCGTGACGGCGGCGAGCTCCGTGAGGAGCGGGACCTGCTGCTGCTGGACGTCCACGCGCTGGCGGCCGCCCCCGGCCCGCTGCGCACCCGGATCCTGCGGGACGCCTCACGTTCCGCTGACCGCGCAAACCTCTCGGGTTCGGGCGCGGGCTCATCGAAGTCCCTGCTCCGACGCCAGGTGCTGGCGATCGACGCGCTGGTGGTCTCATGGCACGGTCAGTCAGCCGTGCCCGTTCCGGGTAGGATCGAAGTCGCTCGCCGCGACGGCCTGTTGGTGTGGCGCCGCATCGATTCGTGACCCGCGGCTCGCGCACCCCACCACGTTCCATGGAGGAGATCCGCGTGCCCCAGACGCACCCCCACCCCGATGTCGACCGCGTGCTGCTGGACGAGCAGCAGATCCGCGACCGGCTCGCCGAGCTCGGAGAGCAGATCGCCGCGGACTACGCGGACGAGCCCCCGATCCTGGTCGGCGTCCTCAAAGGGGCGGTGATGGTGATGGCGGACCTCGCACGCCAGATCGACCTCAAGGTCGAGATGGACTGGATGGCGGTCTCCTCCTACGGCTCGGGCACCAAGTCCTCGGGCGTCGTGCGGATCCTCAAGGACCTCTCCGGGGACATCACCGGCCGCAACGTGCTGATCGTCGAGGACATCATCGACTCCGGTCTGACCCTGAAGTGGCTGCTGTCCAACCTGCGCTCACGCGGCCCCAAGAGCGTCGAGATCGCGACCCTGCTGCGCAAGCCCGAGGCCGCACGGGTCGAGATCGACGTGAAGTACGTCGGCTTCGACATCCCCAACGCGTTCGTGATCGGCTACGGTCTCGACTTCGCCGAGAACTATCGCAACCTTCCCTACGTGGGCGTGCTCTCGCGCTCGATCTACGAGGACTGATCACGTGGCAGATTCCGCCAAGACCCCCAAGGGCTCCGGCAGCAAGAAGCGTCGACCCTTCTCCGGGCTCGCCCTGTGGATCATCATCGCTCTGCTGCTGGGCATGGCCATGTTCTCCCTGTTCGGGCGCGACGGCTACCAGGAGATCGACACCCAGCAGGGCCTCGAGCTGCTCGAGAGCGGTACCGTCGAGCAGGCCAAGATCATCGACGGCAACCAGCAGCGGGTCGACCTGGTCCTGACCGAGGACTTCGTGGACGGCGAGGAGAACAAGGGCACCCAGGTGCGCTTCTCCTACGTGGACGCCCGCGGGGGAGCGATCGTGCAGGCCGTCGAGGAGGCGGCACCCGAGAAGGGCTACACCGACGAGATCGCCAGCAGCTCCTGGTGGTCCTCGCTCCTGCTGACCTTCTTGCCCCTGCTGCTGTTCATCGGCCTGTTCTGGTTCCTGATCATGAACGCCCAGGGCGGCGGCAAGGCCATGCAGTTCGGCAAGTCCAAGGCGAAGCTGTTCAACAAGGAGGCGCCCAAGGTCAACTTCGCGGATGTCGCCGGCGCCGAGGAGGCCGTCGAGGAGCTCGACGAGATCAAGCAGTTCCTGGTCGACCCGGGCCGCTACCAGGCCGTCGGCGCGAAGATCCCCAAGGGCGTGCTGCTGTACGGCCCGCCCGGCACCGGCAAGACCCTGCTGGCCAAGGCGGTCGCCGGCGAGGCGAACGTGCCCTTCTACTCGATCTCCGGCTCGGACTTCGTGGAGATGTTCGTGGGCGTCGGCGCGAGCCGCGTGCGCGACCTGTTCAACACCGCGAAGGAGAACGCCCCGGCGATCATCTTCATCGATGAGATCGATGCCGTCGGCCGCCACCGCGGTGCCGGCATGGGCGGCGGGCACGACGAGCGCGAGCAGACCCTGAACCAGATGCTGGTGGAGATGGACGGGTTCGAGGAGAACCAGAACGTCATCCTCATCGCCGCCACCAACCGGGTGGACATCCTGGACCCGGCGTTGCTGCGCCCGGGTCGCTTCGACCGCCAGATCGGCGTCGAGGCCCCCGACATGAAGGGCCGTCTGCACATCCTCGGCGTGCACTCCAAGGGCAAGCCGCTCGCGCACGACGTCGATCTCGAGCACGTCGCCAAGCGCACCATCGGCATGTCCGGTGCGGATCTCGCGAACGTACTGAACGAGGCGGCGCTGCTCACTGCCCGCTCCGGCAACCAGATCATCGACAACCGCGCCCTGGACGAGGCCATCGACCGCGTCTCCATGGGTCCGCAGCGGTACTCGAAGGTGATGACCGAGCGCGAGCGTCAGATGACCGCCTACCACGAGGGCGGGCACGCCCTGGTCGCGGCGGCGATGAACAACTCCGCCCCGGTCACCAAGGTGACCATCCTGCCGCGCGGCCGTGCCGGCGGATACACGATGGTGGTGCCCACCCAGGACCGCAACTACCAGTCCCGCAACGAGCTGCTGGACCGCCTGGCCTATGCGATGGGCGGCTATGCGGTGGAGGAGAGCATCTTCCACGACGTCACCACCGGACCCAGCTCGGACCTGCAGAACGCGACCAAGATCGCGCGCACCATGGTGATGCAGCTGGGCATGAGCGACCGGGTCGGTCAGATCGCGCTCTCGGGTGATCAGGACGAGGTCTTCGTCGGCATGCAGCAGGGGCAGGCGCCCCGCTTCAGCGCCGAGACCGCGAGCATCATCGACCAGGAGGTCCGGGAGCTGCTGGACACCGCCCTGGACGAGGCCTGGTCCGTCATCGTCGACAATCGCCACGTGCTGGACCGTCTGGTCGAGGAGCTGCTGGAGCGGGAGACCCTGACCGAGCACGATCTCGCCGAGATCTTCCGCGATGTGAAGAAGCAGCCGCCGCGTGAGGTGTGGGTCTCCAGCGCCGAGCGGCCCGCCCTGGCGGCGCCGTCGGCCGGCAGCACCACCACCGCGACGGGGACCGAGTCCCACGACGCCGGTGAGCCGATGCAGCCGAACCCCCCGGAGCTGCCCCACCCGGGCGGGGACGGACCGCAGATCCCCGGTGCCCCGCACGGCGGCGAGCCGGGACAGGGCGGTGGCGGATACGGCGGCGGTGGCTATGGCTATGACACCGGCGACGGAGCGGATCGCTGAGATGGCCGTGGACCAGCCCCGCATCGAAGCCGCAGTCCGGGAGATCCTCGCCGCGATCGGCGAGGACCCGGACCGTGACGGCCTGCAGGAGACCCCGGCGCGGGTGGCCCGCATGTACGGCGAGGTCTTCCAGGGCCTGGACCAGGATGCGAGCGCACCGCTGTCGACCACCTTCGACATCGACCACCAGGAGCTGGTGCTGGTGCGGGACATCGCGTTCTACTCGATGTGCGAGCACCATCTGCTGCCCTTCCACGGCTCCGCCCACATCGGCTACATCCCCGGCGGGGGAGTGGTCACCGGGCTCAGCAAGCTCGCGCGCCTGGTGAACGTGTACGCCCAGCGCCCCCAGGTGCAGGAGCGACTCACCTTCCAGATCGCCGATGCGCTGATGGACGAGCTCGGAGCGGGCGGAGCCATCGTCGTCATCGAAGCAGAGCACATGTGCATGTCCATGCGTGGTGTGCGCGCGGCCGGTGCCCGCACGGTCACCAGCGCGGTGCGAGGCATGCTGCGGGAGAACCCGAGCACCCGTGGCGAGGCCATGGCGCTCATCCACGGGTCGTGAGGCCCCGGTCATGAGCACACGCGTGATGAGCACTGAGTCATGAGCACTGAGTCATGAGCACTGCGCACAGCCCGCTCCGCCGCCCCGCCGGTCTGCCCGATCGGCTCGGCGAGGACAGCACCCTGGTGATGGGCGTCCTGAACGTCACCCCGGACTCCTTCTCCGACGGTGGCGCGCACGACGCCCCGCCCGCCGCGATCGCGCACGGCCGCCACCTGGTGGCGCAGGGTGCTGCGATCGTCGACGTCGGCGGGGAATCGACCCGGCCCGGTGCCCCGCGCGTGGACGAGGACGAGGAGCTGCGCCGCGTGCTGCCGGTCGTCTCGGCGCTGGCCGCCGAGGGCATCGTGGTCAGCGTGGACACCATGCGGGCCTCCGTCGCCGCGGCGAGCGTCGAGGCCGGTGCGCTGATCGTCAACGACGTCTCCGCCGGGCGGGCGGACGTGGACATGGGTGGTCAGGCGGCTCGGCTCCGCACCCACCTGGGCACCCCGCCGGTGTTCATCGCGATGCACTGGCGAGGCCACAGCGACGTGATGAACGAGCTGGCGGTCTACGAGGACGTGGCGCGCGACAGCGCGGCCGAGCTCGCCGAGCGGCTCACGGCGCTGCGCGACGCCGGGGTCGAGGACCGCTTCCTCGTCGCCGACCCGGGCCTGGGATTCTCCAAGACCGGGGAGCAGAACTGGGAGGTGCTGGCAGGCTGGGACGCGATCGCCTCCCATGAGCTGCCGATCCTCATCGGCGCCTCCCGCAAGCGTTTCGTGGGCGCTCTGGGCGTGGACCGCGATCTCGCGACCGCCGCGATCAGTGCCTTCAGCGCCGAGCACGGCGCCTGGGCGGTGCGGGTGCACGAGGTCGCGTCCTCCGTCGCCGCCGTGCGGGTGGGCGATCGGCTGCGCCGGAGCCTTGCCCGATGAGCCCGATGAGCCCGATGAGCCCGATGAGCCCGATGAGTGCAGCGCGCGGAGGCGACGGTGTCGGCCCGGAGCGCCTGGACCGCATCGAGGTGACCGGGATCCGCGCCTGGGGCCACCACGGGGTGCTGGAGGCGGAGACGCAGCTGGGTCAGCAGTTCCTCGCCGACGTCACCCTGCACCTGTCCACCGCCCCCGCGGGCAGCACGGACGCGCTCTCCCGCACGGTGAACTACGCCGAGGTGGCGCACGCCGTCCACGAGGAGCTCACCGGCGGCCCGTACGCGCTGGTCGAGACCCTCGCGGAGCGGATCGCCCGGCGGATACTCACCGACACCGGCCATCCGCTGGTGCGCCGGGTCGGGATCCGGATCCACAAGCCGGCCGCACCTGTGGGCCTGCCCGTCGGCGACGTCACCGTGCGCATCGAGCGGGACGCCGCACCGGTCGATGCCGTGCTCGCCCTCGGCACCAATCTCGGCGACCGCGCCCAGCACCTGCATGACGCGCTCGAGCTGCTGGCCGCCACGGACGGCATCGACGTGGAATGGACCGGGCCCGTGCTGGAGACCGCCCCCGTCGGAGGTCCCGCGGACCAGGGCGCATTCCTGAACTCCGCCATCGGAGTGCGCACGGGACTGGGCCCCTTCGCCCTGCTCGAGGCGGCACATCGCGCGGAGCACGCCGCCCGCCGGGAACGGCTGGTGCGCTGGGGGCCGCGCACCCTCGATGTCGACCTGATCACCTACGGCGACTGGACCAGTCAGGACGAGACCCTCACGGTGCCGCATCCACGCGCCCACCTGCGCGCCTTCGTCCTGGCGCCCTGGCACGCCGCGCGCCCCGATGCGGAACTGCCGGGGCACGGCCGGATCGCCGCGCTGCGGGAGACGGCCGAGGACCGCGACGGACTGCGCCCCGGTCCCGAGATCGAGGGGTACGGGATCTCGTGAGACCCCTGAACATACCGGTCCTGGCGCTGATCCTGGTGGTAGGCGCGGGTTTCGGGGCGCAGATGCTGGAGACCCTGGCCGCCCGCGGCCACACCCTTCCGCTCGCCGGCTGGCTCACCACGGTGGTGCTGCTGGTGCTGAGCGCAGTGCTGCTGCTGTTCGGGCTGCCGCTGCGGCGCTACATGCTCGAGAGCGCCGAGCGTCGCGAGCGCCCCAGCTTCGCCCCGCGGCGCCACCAGATCGACCTGCCCACCGCCTATCGCACCGTGCTGCTCGCCCGGGCCTGCGCCTACACCGGCGCGGTGGTCGGAGGGATCTTCGCGGGGCAGGCGCTGTTCCTGCTCCTGACCGGCACCGGTGATCCGTGGCGAGGGATCCTGCCCACCGCCGCGGCCGCCCTCGCCGGGATCGTGCTGGCAGTGCTGGGCGTGGTCGTCGAGCGCTGGGGCCAGCTGCCGCCCGACGACGGCGAAGGGTCGCCGGAGGGCGCAGGAGCCGGCAGCTGAGCCGTTCGTCCCCGGAGGCGCCCGCCCCTGTTCGACCTTCGGCGGATCTTCCTCCCACTCCTGGCGGAGCAGACCGGGGCCGCGGGATGACACGATAGCTACCATGACCTCCGCGCCCGATCCCCACGAGCCGCCCGCCGCATACCACGCACCCGTCGCCCAGGCACCG
>JAKDUN010000447.1 GCA_030457675.1 Brachybacterium sp.
GCTCAGGTGAGCCGGCGCTCAGGCGATCCGGGTGCCCGCGCCCAGGCGCCGGATCGGCACCGCGAGCCGCCACACCGCGACCGCCAGGGAGGTGCCCCCGCCGATCAGCCACAGCCCCAGCCCCATCGGCCAGACCGGCCGGTTCGGCACCTCGGCGAGATCCTCGGGATACCCGGCCTCGTCCGGATCGCAGTGGTTGGCGTGCGCGGGATGGGCCACGGTGGCGGCCGTGTGCACGCCCGTCCTCACCATGCGCAGCACATCCAGGTTCTCGCTCTCATCGGCCCAGTACCTCTCGGGCATCGGCGGCGCGGCCTCGGCCAGCAGCACCACCGGATTGCCCCACAGCAGCGGCAGGCTCAGATCGATCCGCGAGGTGTCCACGGTGGCAGTCTCGGCCACGCACTCCCCCGAGCCAGCGACGTCGGAGGAGGACGAGTAGTACCGCGTGACCTCCCGCTCCTGCTGGAGGAAGATCGCCGAGCTTCCCCAGGCGATCGGCAGCACCACGGTCACCCCGAACACGATCACGTAGGCCAGCACCACCGAGCCCAGCTGACGCTGGGTCACTGCGGACAGCCCCAGCCCCACAGCGGTCACGCACAGCGTGAGCAGCACGATCACCACCACGGTGCGCAGGAAGTACAACGGCCCGATGCCTCCGAGGATCGCGATCGGCACCACCGAGGGCAGCGCGAGGAGCAGGAAGACGAGGCCGGTGAGGAATCCGGCCAGCAGCTTGCCCAGCACGATCTCCAGGGGGCTGAGCAGGCTCGCCTGCAGCGTCGCGAGCGTCCCCGCACTGCGGTCGCCGTTGATCGACCCGGCCGAGAGCGCCGGAACCACCAGCAGCATCGCGAACAGCACCAGGACGATCTGCAGGCTGAAGATCATCGCGGCGACCGGCTCCAGGCCCTCCCATTGCGCGGTGTACAGCGTCGGGGCCAGGCCCAGCGCTCCGATGGCCAGCAGCACCAGCGTCCACACCACCAATGCCACGTACCAGCGCACCGAGCGGAGCCGTTGGCGCAGCTCGAGCGAGGTCACCAGCCACAGCCCGCGCGGGCGCAGCGAGAGCGTGCCGTTCAGGGCGCGGCTGCGGCCGACGGAAGGCCCGCCGTGCGGCGGAGTCGTCGTGGGCGTGCTCATCACAGGGCTCCTTCACGGTGGGCGGCATCCGAGGCGAGATAGGCGGCCTCGAGGCGTCCTGTCGCCGGACCGAAGCCGATGACCTGGGCGTCGGCGGTGGTGAGATCGGCCAGCAGACGGGAGGCGGTCGTCTCATCGGGCAGCTGCACGAGCACCTCGGCGTGACCCGAGATGGTGTGCTCCGGGTGGGTTGCCTCGCCGTGCCGCACCCCGAGCCGGGCCAGGGCCTCGAGCAGTCGCTGCTGGTGCAGGGACGCGATCCGCCAGGACCGGGGCCGAGCAGCCAGATCGCGCACGCTCGAGGCGTCCACCACCCGCCCGGCATCCATGAACACCACGTGGTCGGCCATCTCCTCGAGCTCGGTGAGGATGTGGCTCGAGATCAGCACGGTCGTCCCCGAGGCGGCGAGGGAGCGCACCACGTGCAGCAGGCGGCGTCGCGAGGCCGGATCGAGCCCGGAGGCGGGCTCGTCCAGGATCAGCACCGAGGGAGCATGGATCAGTGCGCGGGCCAGGCCCAGGCGCTGCTTCTGACCGCGGGAGAGCACATGCGCGGGCTGCTGGGCGAGGGACGCCAGATCCATCAGGTGCAGCAGCTCATCGACCCGCTGCCGGCGCTGCGCAGTGGGCAGGAAGTAGGCGCGGGCCACCACCTCGAGCACCTCCGCGACCCGCAGCGAGTCCCAGGCCCCGAACTGGTCCGGCATCCAGCCCACGCTCGCCCGCACCGCCGGGGAGTCGGCCGAGGGATCCACCCCGTCCACCAGCACCCGGCCCGAATCCGGGGAGAGCAGCGAGGCGAGCATCAGCATCAGCGTCGACTTCCCGCAGCCGTTGGGGCCCACCAATGCCGTCACCGCTCCGCGCGGTGCGGTGAAGCTCAGATCCAGCACCGCCTGCACGCTGCCGAAGGCGCGCGAGACGTGCTCGGCGACGATGCCGGGAGCGGAGCCCGGGGGAGCGAGGTGCCGGGGGACCCCCGCCGGGGCGGGGGCCCGGCCCCCGGGGGGGGGGGGGCCCCGGGGGGGGGC
>JAKDUN010000448.1 GCA_030457675.1 Brachybacterium sp.
GCCTTCTGGTAGACGTTCGCGTACCGGAACACGGTCTCCAGGGAGATGCCGCGGCTCTGCGCGGTGGCGATGTCGAAGGGCACCGGATCCACCGGCATGCCCACCAGCACGATGCGGCCGCCCGGGGCGGGCAGCGACCAGAGCTGCTTGTAGGCGGGGGCGGCGCCGGTGGCCTCGAACACCACCTGCGGGCCCCAGCCGCCGGTCTCGGCGCGCACCCGCTCTCCGAGGTCCTCCTTCGTGGCATCGACCGTGACGATGCCCTCGAGCCCCTCGAGCAGGGCGAGCTTCTGCGGCAGCACGTCGGAGATGAAGACCGTGCTGGCACCGCCGGCGCGAGCGGCGAGCGCGGTCATGATCCCGATCGTGCCGGCCCCGACCACCGCGGCCACGTCGCCTGGCTTGATGCCGGCTTTCGTCGCGGCGAACATACCCACCGAGAACGGCTCGATGAGGGCGCCCTCGGCGAAACTGAGTCCGTCGGGGAGCAGATACGTGTAGGCGGCGGAGTGGATGACCTCGTCGGCGAGGCAGCCGTGCACGGGCGGAGTGGCCCAGAACCGCACGCCGGGATCCACGTTGTAGTTGCCCTCCTTGACGGCGCGGGAGCTCGGGTCCGGCACGCCCGGCTCCATCGCGACCCGGTCGCCGGGGGAGAGATGGGTGACGCCCTCACCGACCTCGACGACGGTGCCGGCACCCTCGTGCCCGAGGATCATCGGGGCCTCGACCACGAACGGCCCGATCTTCCCGTCGGTCCAGTAATGCACGTCCGAGGCGCAGATGCCGACGGTGTGCATCGCGATGCGGACCTCGCCGGGGCCGGGGGAGCCGACGGGCTCGACCTCCTCGATGGACATCTGATTCTTCTCGTGCAGCATCAGCGCGCGCATTCAGGACTCCTCCGCCAGGCGGGATGGGTGGTTCAGGGCCGTGCTGGAGACTCTGCCACATCTGCGGCCTCCGCCCCATGGCTGACCGCGCGGATCAGCAGCGCCAACAGGATCGTCGCCGCGGCGAGCACCCACCATCCCCACCCTCCATCGAGCGCGATCGCCGCGCCGAGCACCGCCGGTGCGGCGGAGGACATCAGCCCGTTGCTGATCCCGTAGAACGCACCGTACTGCCCCTGCTGCTGCGCCGGCGCGAGCCGGAACAGCAGCTCCATCGTGCCGGCGTTGTACAGCACCTCCCCGGCGGTGTGCACGACCAGGAAGGCACACAGCACGAGCCCCAGGACAGCAGGAGAGCTGGACCAGCCGGAGAGGAAGACGAGGTAGGACACCGCGAGGCAGACGGCGCCGATGACCAGGCGCCGGCCCGCGGTCTGGATGCTCGTGATCCCGGCGCTGGCCGGCACTTGGAAGGTGGCGGTGAGCAGGGCGTTCGTTGCGACCAGGAGGCCGACGACCCAGATCAGCTGCGGATGATGGAGCACCACCCACAGGGGGAGAGCGAAGGACAGCACATGCAGGTAGATGCCGATCACGCCGTTGGCGAGCGAGAACATGGCGAACCGCCGATCGGGCAGGACCGGGCGCGGCCGCCCTGTCGCGCCCTTCGGGGCCGGTGGCGCTGTGATGCGCAGCAGCAGCCCGGCCGCGATGACGAAGGTGACCGCGTCACCCAGGATCGCGATCCGGAATGCGGCTGCGCTGCCGCCGGCCAGCACCAGCCCGGCCAGCAGGGCACCGGCGGAGATGCCCAAGGTCAGCAAGGATCTCAAGGAGGCGCGGGCGAGTGCCGGATTCTTGTGCGCCACGCGCCGGATCAGAGTGGTGTTCGAGGACATGCACAGTCCCTGCCCGAGGCTGATCAGGCATAGCACGAGGACGAAGCTCACCTCGCCGCGGACCACCAGCAGCAGGGCGGTGGCGACGGCGGACAGGGCCAGCCCAGCCAGCAGCACCGGCTTCGGGCCCGAGGCGTCAGCGACCCTCCCGCTGACGAGATCGCCGCCGATCGCGAGCACGGTCGCGGCGAGGAGCACTGCGGAGACGAAGCCGACGGAGAAGCCGAGGTGCTGGGTGTAGAACAGGACGCTGATCGTGGCGAAGAGCCCGTTGCCGAGCGCGTTGACGGTAGTGAGGAGCGCGAGCCTACGCATAGCGGGGGAGGCGGTCAGCGTGGCGGCCGCGGTGACGTACGGAGCGGCGAGCAGTGCTCCGAGCGAG
>JAKDUN010000449.1 GCA_030457675.1 Brachybacterium sp.
CCGTTCGAAGGAGAACCCATGTCCGGTCCCCTGATGACCCCTGAACTGGTGCGCCTGGAGGTCGATCCCCCCGGCGACAAGCTCGCCGTGATCGGCATGATGGCCGATCTCATCGCCGCCACCGGCCGCGCCGACCGCGACGGTCTCGAAGCCGGTCTGCTGCAGCGGGAGGAGTCCTTCGCCACCGGCATGCCCGGCGGCTTCGCGATCCCCCACTGCCGTACGGAGGCGGTGCACGAGGCCGCGCTCGGCGTCCTCCGCCTGGCCGAGCCCGTCGACTTCGGCTCGGCCGACGGGCCGGCCGACCTCATCATCGGGATCGCCGCCCCGGCGGGCACCGATGACCAGCATCTCCAGCTGCTGGCCCAGCTCTCGCGCGCGCTGATCCGCCCGGAGTTCCTCGCCGACCTGCGTGCGGCGACGGAGCAGCAGGAGGTCTCCGACCTGCTGATGGGCGTCCTGGAGCCCGAGGAAGCGCCGGCGGAGAGCGCCGGCACCGAGGCCACCGGTGCCGCCGCCGCAGGGGCCGCCGCGTCGGAGGCGGGTTCCGGGGCCGTGGCGGACGGTGTCCCGGTCCTGCTCGCGATCACCTCGTGCCCCACGGGCATCGCCCACACCTACATGGCGGCCGAGTCCCTCGAGAACGCCGCGTCGGAGAAGGGCGTCGAGCTGCATGTGGAGACCCAGGGTTCCGGCGGCATCACCCCGTTCACGCAGGAGCAGATCGCGGCGGCGAGCGCCCTGATCGTCGCGGCGGACGTCAACATCTCGGGCCGGGAGAGGTTCGCGGGCCTGCCGCTGGTGGAGCATCCCGTCAAGCGGGCGATCTCGCACGGCCCGCAGCTGATCGACGAGGCCGTGGCCGCCGCCTCCGATCCCTCCGCCGCGCGCGTGACCGCCGGGAGCGCCGAGACCGGTGAGGACTCGAGCTCGGCGCGCAAGCAGTCCTGGCCGCGCCGTATCCAGGGCGCCGTGATGACCGGCGTGTCCTACATGATCCCGTTCGTCGCGGCCGGAGGCCTGCTGATGGCGCTGGGCTTCCTGATCGGCGGCTTCGACGTCGCCTTCGTCGCCCAGGACGTCGCCACCGGCTTCTCCCTCAACTCCCTGCCCGGTCCGCAGGAGTACGAGGGCGCCACCGGCATGCTGCAGACCGACCGGGCCGGGCTCGCCCTCTACCTCGGGGCGGTCCTGTTCACCCTGGGCGATCTCGGGATGGGCTTCCTGGTCGCGGCGCTGTCGGGATACATCGCCTTCGGCCTGGCCGGGCGTCCCGGCATCGCCCCCGGCTTCATCGGCGGGGCGATCTCCCTCGCGGTCGGCGCGGGGTTCCTGGGCGGCCTGGTGACCGGTCTGCTCGCCGGGCTGGTCGCGCTGTGGTTCACCACGCTGACGCCTCCGCGGTGGCTCGCGGGCCTGATGCCCGTGGTGATCATCCCGCTGGTGACCACCCTGGTGGTGGGCGGTCTCATGCTGCTGTTCCTCGGCCGCCCGCTGGCGGCTCTGATGACCACGCTCCAGGACGCCCTGACGGGGATGTCCGGCTCCTCGGCGCTCCTGCTCGGCGTGATCATCGGGCTGATGATGTGCTTCGACCTGGGCGGACCGGTGAACAAGGCCGCCTACCTCTTCGCCACTGCGGGCCTCTCGCAGGGCACCGAGGCGTCCTTCGAGATCATGGCCGCGGTGATGGCCGCCGGCATGGTCCCGCCGCTGGCGATGGCGCTGTCCACGGTGGTGCGCCGTCGCCTCTACTCGCCCGTGGAGCGGGAGAACGGCACCACCGCCTGGCTGCTCGGCGCGGCGTTCA
Source organism: Brachybacterium sp. (assembly GCA_030457675.1). Taxonomy (GTDB): domain Bacteria; phylum Actinomycetota; class Actinomycetes; order Actinomycetales; family Dermabacteraceae; genus Brachybacterium. The sequence goes on from JAKDUN010000449.1 coordinate 1,811, forward strand.
TCACCGAGGGCTCGATCCCCTTCGCGGCGGCCGATCCGCTGCGTGTGATCCCCTCGATGATGACCGGCGGCGCGGTCACCGGCGCGCTGATCATGGCCCTCTCCGTCGGCTCGCAGGCCCCGCACGGCGGCATCTTCGTCGCCTTCGCGATCTCCCCGATCTGGGGGTTCCTGCTCGCGATCCTCGCCGGCACCCTGGTTGCCGCGGCACTGGTGACCGTGCTGAAGGAGATCGGGCAGCGCCGCGAGGGCGTCGCCGCCTGAGCCACCGTCGCGGCCCGCTCCGGCCGGAAGCGGCCCCCCCCCCGGGGGGGGGGGCCGGTTGGAGCGCCCGGGCCCCCCCCGGCGGCGCCCCCCGG
>JAKDUN010000079.1 GCA_030457675.1 Brachybacterium sp.
TCAGCGCCTCGCTCAGCGCCTCGCAGCGCCCGATCCACCGTCCGAAAGGAACCCCATGATCAGCTCCACCACCGACGCCCCCGCCGTCACTCTCGCCAGCTCCGGTCTGACCGCCGCCGACGTCCTCGCCGTCGCCCGCCACCGGGCCCACGTCGAGCTCGCCCCCGCCGCTCGGGAGCAGGTCGCCTCGGTGCGTGCGCACATCGATGCGCTCGCCGCGGGGGAGACCCCCGTCTACGGCGTCTCCACCGGCTTCGGTGCGCTCGCGGACACCTCGATCGCACCGTCGATGCGCCACGCCCTGCAGCGCTCCCTCATCCGCTCCCACGCCGCCGGCGCCGGAGGGGAGGTGGAGACCGAGGTGGTGCGCGCCCTGATGCTGCTGCGTGCCCGCACCCTCGCCTCCGGCCGCACCGGCGTGCGGCCCGTCGTGGTCGAGACGATCCTGGCGCTGCTGAACGCGCAGATCACCCCCATCGTCCACGAGTACGGCTCCCTGGGCTGCTCCGGCGACCTCGCCCCGCTCTCCCACTGCGCGATCGTGCTGATGGGGGAGGGGCGTGCCCGCGACCGCGAGGGTGTGGAGCGCCCCGTGCCTGAGCTGCTCACCGAAGCCGGGATCGAGCCGGTGCTGCTCGAGGAGAAGGAGGGCTTGGCGCTGATCAACGGCACCGACGGCATGCTCGGCATGCTGCTGATGGCCATCGCCGACCTCGATGACCTGGTGCGCACCGCCGACCTCACCACGGCCCTGTCCGTGCAGGGCCTGCGCGGGCGGGACTCCGTGTTCCGACCCGAGCTGCACGCCCCGCTGCGGCCCCACCCCGGCCAGGAGGCCTCGGCCGCGAACATCTTCGCCCTGCTCGCCGAGTCCCCGATCATCGCCGACGTCGCCGCCGAGGGCTCCCGCGTGCAGGACGCGTACTCGCTGCGCTGCGCCCCGCAGGTCGCCGGCGGCGTGCGCGACACCATCGAGCACGCCCGCACCGTCGCCGAGCGGGAGCTCGCCGCCGCGATCGACAACCCCGTCGTGCTCGAGGACGGCACCGTCACCTCCAACGGCAACTTCCATGGCGCGCCCGTCGCCTACGTGCTCGACTTCCTCGCCGTGGTCTCCGCGGACCTCGCCTCGATCGCCGAGCGCCGTACCGACCGGATGCTCGACAAGACCCGCTCCCACGGCCTGCCGCCCTTCCTGGCCGACGACCCCGGCGTCGACTCCGGCTTCATGATCGCCCAGTACACCCAGGCCGGCCTGGTCTCGGACATGAAGCGCCTCGCGGTGCCGGCGAGCGTGGACTCCATCCCCTCCTCCGCGATGCAGGAGGACCACGTCTCGATGGGGTGGCACGCCGCCCGCAAGCTGCGCACCAGCGTGGAGAACCTGCGCCGCGTGCTCGCCATCGAGCTGCTCACCGCCGCCCGCGCGATCGACCTGCGGGGCCCGCTGGCCCCCTCGGCCCCGAGCGCCGCCGCGATCGCCGTGCTGCGCCGCACCGTCGAGGGTCCCGGCCCGGACCGCTTCCTGGCCCCGGACATCGCCGAGGCCGAGGCGCGGCTGCTGGACGGGACCGTGCTGGCCGCCGTCGAGGAGGTCACGGGCCGGCTGCGGTGACCGCTCAGGTGAGGTGACCACGAGACCACGACGGCCAGGGCTCCCGTCCGTGGGCGGCGGGGTCCATAGTGGTGCCATGGCTACCCCACGAGACCCCGGTCACGCCGTCTGCGGGATCATCCCCCCGCACCTGCTGCGGCAGATCGCCCGGGCGGGCGAGGACCCGCAGGCCACCGCGGCCGCGCGGACCCTCGCGGGCGGGCTGCGCGTGGCCGGGAACCGGGAGGTGCGGGCGGCGCGCTCTCGTCGTGCCGGTCCTCCCGGCGCGGGCGCCGGGCTGATCCCGCCGCACCTGCGGCAGCGCCTGGACGGCGTCCCGACGGCGGAGGGGGCGACCGCGCCGTTCGCGACCCCGGACGCCACGCTGCGCCGCAGCATCCACGACGCGCAGCAGGGGACCACCCTGCCGGGCGTGCTGGTGCGCGAGGAGGGGCAGGCATCCGGCGGGGACGAGTCCGCGGACGAGGCCTACGACGGGCTCGGCGCCACCTGGGAGCTGTTCCACCAGGCCTTCTCCCGCAACTCGCTGGACGACGAGGGCATGGCGCTGATCGCCACGGTGCACTACGGCCAGGCCTTCCAGAACGCCTTCTGGGACGGTGAGCAGATGATCTTCGGCGACGGCGACGGCGTCTACTTCCAGTCCTTCACCAATGCCGTGGACGTGATCGGCCACGAGCTCACCCACGGGGTCGTCCAGTACACCGCCGGACTGATCTACGTCGCCCAGCCCGGCGCGCTGCACGAATCGATCGCGGACTGCTCCGGGGCGATGGTGAAACAGCACCTGCGGGGCCAGAGCGCCCAGGAGGCGGACTGGCTGATCGGCGAGGGCCTGTTCACCGACCGGGTCCAGGGCGTGGCGCTGCGCTCGATGAAGACGCCCGGCACCGCCTACGACGATCCCGTGCTGGGGACGGACCCGCAGCCCGCCTCGATGGAGGACTATGCCGACCTCCCGCACGACGCGGAGAACGACAACGGCGGCGTGCACATCAACTCCGGCATCCCCAACCGGGCTTTCCACCTGGCCGCCACCGGGATCGGCGGCACCTCGTGGGAGGGGGCCGGCCCGCTCTGGTACGAGGCGCTCACCCGACCCGGACTGCCCAAGGACGCCGACTTCGCGACGTTCGCCGCCGCGACCCTCGACGCCGCCGCCTCCCGCTATGGGGAGAACTCCGCCCAGCACGCCGCTGTCGCCGACGCCTGGCGGAGAGTCGGCGTGACCCCTGGTGCCTGACCTCTGAGCCCACCGGCGAGGAGCGGCCGGGACCGGTGTGAGGGTTCCCGCTCTCCACGTTCTGCGCAGGGTGGGGCTTGTACTCTGTGTCCGGGCGATCCGGCACTCGCCCACCCCGTCCCGGTCGCTCGGGATGATCGTCCACATCACCCGAAGGAACACGCATGGGTCAGCTCCACCTGGGCTTCGAGATCGCGGCATTGTCCGTGCTCGTGGTCATCCTCCTCGTCGACCTCTTGCTGGTCATCAAGCGGCCCCACCTGCCGTCCCTGAAGGAGTGCGCGCTGTGGATCAGCTTCTACGTGAGCCTCGCGGTGGTCTTCGCAGTGGTGCTGTTCTTCGTGGGCGGGATGAAGCCGGCTTCCGAGTTCGTCACCGGCTGGCTGCTCGAGTACTCGCTGAGCATCGACAACCTCTTCGTCTTCATCGTGATCATGGGGAAGTTCGCGGTGCCGAAGAAGTACCAGCAGGAAGTGCTGATGGTGGGCATCATCATCGCGCTCATCGCCCGCGCGCTGTTCATCGTCGCGGGCGCCGCGCTGATCAACAACTTCGCCTGGATCTTCTACATCTTCGGGCTCTTCCTGCTGTGGACCGCCTGGAACCAGGCCACCGAGGAGGAGGACGACGGCAGCGACTCCTTCATCATCCGGGCAGTGCGGAAGGTCTTCCCCGTCTCCGACAGCTACGACGGCAACAAGCTGCGCACCGTCGTGAACGGGAAGACGCTGTTCACGCCGATGCTGCTGGTGTTCATCACCATCGGCCTGACCGATGTCATGTTCGCGCTGGACTCGATCCCGGCGATCTTCGCGGTCACCACGAACCCGTTCCTGGTCTTCACCGCGAACCTGTTCGCCCTGATGGGACTGCGTCAGCTGTACTTCCTGCTGGGCGGCCTGCTGGAGCGTCTGGCCTACCTCCACTACGGCATCGCCGCGATCCTGGGCTTCATCGGCGTCAAGCTGATGATCCACGCGATCCACGAATCCCCGCTGGAGTTCATCCCCGGCTTCTCCGTGCTGGAGAAGATCCCCGAGGTGCCGATCTGGCTGTCGCTGAGCGTCATCGTCGTCTCGATGGCCGGTGCGGTCGCGGCCTCCCTGCTGTTCCCGCCGAAGGCGTCCCGGCAGGTCGAGGGCGGGTCCGGCGAGGAGCCGGAGCACGACGACGCGGAGCACTGAGCCCGGCGCAGGACGCCGCCGGTGCGGCGCTGCCCGCGCGGCGTACAGTCGTGTGCACGGGGCCGGGCGGACCGGCCCGCAGGTGATCCTGCACGAAGGAGTCAGCGGTGGACGAGGCCTCCGATCCGGCCGGCGAGGACGTGTGCTGGCTGGGGTTGCTGTGCCCGGACTGCGGCGCCATGCCCGAGGGGGAGGGCGCACGGGATCCGCGCGTGCCCTGCTGGCGCTGCGGGGCCGTGCGCGCGCAGGATCCCGAGGGCGAGGACGGCGGCTCCGCGTGAGCGGGAGCGCGGGTGAGGTCGGAGCCGACAGCACCGCCGCTGCGCCGCTCACGGTCCCGCTACTCCCGATCGCGCTTTCGTCGGCGCCTGCCGGGGGTCAGGAAGTCGGCCAGGAAGCTCACCAGGACCTCGATCACTACGCTCATCGACTCAGGGTAGTCGTGGCTCGTGCCTGCTGGTGCCGGCGAGCACCGCAGAAGAGAGTGCCGAGCCCGGTCGGAGCCGGGAGCACCATCGGTGCTCGGGTGCAGGACTGATCGTCCACCTCGTCCGACTTCTCGCGATGCCGGTCGTCGCGAGGGAGCTCGCCTCAGCCCGCGGGGGTCGCGAAGCCGCCGTTGGACAGCAGCAGCTGCCCGCGGATCCAGGCGCCCTGCGCTGAGAGCAGGAACCGCGTCAGGCCCGCGACCGTGTCCGGGCCGCCGAGCTGCCCGCCAGGGGTCTGCGCGGCGCAGGCGCGACGCACCTCGTCGTCCATCCATCCGGTGTCGATCGGGCCGGGGTTGATCACGTTGGTGCGGATACCGCGGTCCGCGAGCTCATGGGTGCCGGCCAGGACCAGACGGTCCAGCGCTCCCTTGGTCGCGCCGTAGGGCAGGTTGTGCGCGGTGTGGTCGCTGGTCAGCGCGATCATCGCGCCGCCCGGGGTGTCCGTGCCCGGCTCGACCTGCTGGGCGAGGGCCTGCAGCAGCAGCCAGGTGGCCCGCACGTTGACCGCGTAGTGACGGTCGAAGCTCTGCACCGTCGTGTCCAGGATCGAGGAGTCCACCGATTCGCAGTGGCAGGTCACCAGCACCCCGAGCGGGCCCAGTGCGTCCCGGGCCGCGCCCACCAGAGCGGGCGGGACCGCAGGATCCTCGAGGTAGCCCGGGAGCAGCTCCACCCGTCGGCCCAGCGCTCGCAGCTCCTCGGCGAGCAGCTCGACGTCAGCGTCCTCGCCGAGCACTCGGCGGTCGTAGGGGGCATGGAAGTTCAGTGCCAGGTCATAGCCGTCCGCGGCGAGGCCGCGCGCGATCGCTGCGCCGATCCCGCGCCGTCGACCCACACCGGTGAGCAGGGCGGTGCGGGGCTGGGCGGCCGCAGGGAAGGAGGCGGAGCGGGAGGTCGCAGCGGAGGGATGCATGCGGCCGACGGTAGGGCTTCGGCGTGTGCGCGGCCACCTGTTTTCCCGGTGCTGGCTGGAGTCAGTCGTTCCGATCGGGCCGGTCCCACACCACGTGCCCGTCCTCGCGGAGTCGGGCGCCCTCGCTGGGCTCGTGCGGACGCTGCTGGCCCGAGTGCATCAGATCCGCGACCTCGACGTGGTGCTCGAGCAGCATCACGTCCGCGATCAGCCGGCGATGACAGCGCCACCACACGGCCTCCGAGCACATCACGGCGGTGCGCCCGCGCGAGAGATCGTCCCGCAGCTCGGCGATACCGGCGCGGAACTCCTGGCTGCGGGTCCACCCGGCGTAGGCGCGGAACTGCGCGACCCGCCACCAGGTGTCGGGGGAGTCGGCCTCCTCCTCCTTCGTGAGCCGGCGCCGACCGCCCAGCCGCTCGTCCCAGCGGTACCCGATGCCGGCGCCGGTGCAGATCTCCTCGATCGCGCCGCGTGCCGCCGCCTCATTGGTGCGGGAGCCGGGGAAACGGCGCACGTCCACCAGCTGCGTGATCCCGGCCCCGGTGAGGAGGTCGGCGAGCTCGCCCCGCTCCAGCCGGCCGTGGCCCACGGTGAGCAGGTCGCCGCCCCCGTCGGGCGAGGCCGCCTCGGCCGCGGTCATGGCGTCGACGTGAACAGCTGCAGGGCGGTCGGCTCGAACAGCTCCAGCTTCCCGCATCGGGTGCACGAGAGCACGGCGGCCTCGGGGCTGAACCCGTCCATTCCGAACAGGCTCGCGGTGCTGCTGCTCATCACGATGCGGCGGGTCCAGAACCATCCCTGACCACAGTGCGTACAGGTCACGGTGCGCTCGCCCGCGACCGCCCAGACGGGTTCAGCGGTCGCCATCGTCGCTCCTCGGGGTCGTCCTCGTCCGGACATCCGCGCTCGTCCGCAGCTCGACCTGCGGGGGGAACAGGTTCATGGCGTGCAGGGCCGCGGCCCCGTTCTCCGCGGTCGAGGCCGCGCAGGCATCAGTGACCACGGTGACGTGCGCCCCGGCGTCGGCCGCGGCGAGCACGGTGGTGAGCACACAGCAGTCGGTCGAGACCCCCGCGACCAGCAGCTGCGGGGCCGAACCGACGATACCTGCGAGCTGCGGCCGCCACTTCCCGAACGTCGGCTCGTCCACGGTGGGGTGGGCGGTGAGGGCGGCGGCGCCGTCGACCAGCTGATAGAGCGGGTCAACGGCGGGGACGTCCGCGAAGGGCCAGGCGGCGAAGTACTCGCCCCAGGCGGTGCTGCGGTCGGCGGTGGGCAGCCAGCGGGTCACCAGGGTGCGTTCGCGGCCGACGTGCGCGGCGAGCTCCTGGATCCGCGGCCAGCTCTGCGCCCAGGACGGCGAGGCCCAGTCCGAATCGGGGGCGGCGAAGATCCGCTGCGGGTCGACGATCAGCAGCCAGGGCGCGTCGGGGGAGTCAGGCACAGGGGGCATGGGAAGGGTCCTCTCCGGGGCGTGCCTCGGTGCACGGCGCGTTCGACGTGGAGCCAGGCTAGTCGGCCCGCGGCCGTGGCCCACGCACGGTGCGTGCCCCCAGCGGTCAGCTCTGCTCCTGCGCCCGGATCCTCCTGCGGCGCGCGAACCAGGTCACGCCGAAGCCGAGCACCAGGGCCAGCAGAACGCCGATGTTGGAGTAGGCCCAGTTGCCCTCCCAGTACGGGCCGGCCGGATCGTCCACGAAGGTGCCCAGGCCCAGCGGCTGGAGCAGGTAGCCCTGCCAGTTGTTCCAGGGGGCGGCCTCGGTGAAGGAGTTCACCACCAGACCCCAGCCCAGGAGCGAGGCGACCACCATGGTCACGATCGAGGTCCAGTCGACGGCGCCGTAGCGGCCGGCCGGATCGAACAGGGCCGCCTCGTCGTAGTCCGCGCGGCGGGAGAGGATGTCGGCGATGAGGATCCCGGCCCAGGCTGCGATCGGCACGCCGAGGGTGATCAGGAAGCTCTGGAAGGGGCCGATGAAGCTGGTGGCGAAGAACGCCACCCAGATGGTGCCGGCGGTGAGGATCAGGCCGTCGACCGCCGCGGCCGCCGGGCGGGGGATGCGGATCCCGAGGCTGATCAGGGTGAGCCCGGAGGAGTAGATGCCCAGCACCGCGCCGGAGACCAGGGTCAGCACCGCGACGATCCAGAAGGGGATCAGCGCCCACAGCGGCAGGATCGTCACCAGTGCGCCGATGGGGTCGCCCTCGATCGCGCCCGCGAGGCCCTCGTCGGAGCCGGCCAGCAGCAGGCCGAAGATCACCAGCACGACCGGCGCCGCGGCACCGCCCACGGTGTTCCATAGCACGATCGAGCCGTCCGAGGCGGTGCGCTTCTGGTAGCGCGACCAGTCGGCCGCGATGTTGATCCAGCCCAGCCCGAAGCCGGTCATCACCATCACCAGCGCGCCGACCATCGCCTGCGGCGGGCCGTGCGGCATCGACGCCACGGCGGCCCAGTCGATGTGGGGGATGGTGAGGATCATGAACAGGATCGTCATCGCCCCGGTCGCCCAGGTCAGGACCGACTGCAGCTTCATGATGGTGTGGTAGCCGAGCACGCTGGCGCCCACGATCAGCGCGGCGATGACGACCGTGGCGATCACGGTGACCGCCTGGCCCGAGGCAAGCCCCAGCACGTCGAAGACGGTCGCGGTGGCGAGCACGGCGGAGATCGCCAGCGAGGTCTCCCAGCCGATCGAGGTCAGCCAGGACACGATCCCGGGCACCTTCTGGCCGTGCACGCCGAAGGCCGCACGGGAGAGCACCATCGTGGGGGCGCTGCCGCGCTTGCCGGCGATCGCGACCAGCCCGCACAGCAGGAAGCTGAGGATGATGCCGAGCACCGCCACCACGGTCGCCTGCGCGAAGCTGATCCCGAAGCCCAGCAGGTAGGAGCCGTAGCTCATCCCGAACACGGAGACGTTCGCGGCGAACCAGGGCCACACGAGGTCGCGCGGCTTCGCCGTCCGCTCGGACTCGGCGATGATCTCGATGCCGGCGGTCTCGATGACGCCGGCGCCGCCGACGGGGGCGACGGGCGAGGAGGCGGTGCGGTCAGAGGATGTCATGTCGACTCCGGGGGAGCAGGGCCGGCGGGTGCCGGCCGGCGGCGGGGCGGGGATGCCCAGCAGTCTCCCACGGTGACCGGACCAGGGGTGACCTGCCGAGCCGGGGCCGTACCCTGGATCGATGCGTCCCGTGCCCGCAGCATCCTCCCGGATCCAGGCATCGACCGCGCGCCTGCTCAGCCTCGGCCCCACCCGCGTGGATCACCTCCCGGCCTTCCGGATCGCGCTCGGCCTCGCGATCCTGCTGTCCGTGCTGCTGGTGACGGGGCACGTGGAGTGGGCGATGTACGTGGGCTTCGGGGCGTTCACCGGGATCTACTCGAGGTACGAGCCCACCCGGATGCGCTTCCGGCGCCAGTCGATGGCCGGCGCCCTGCTCACCGTGTGCGTGACGATCGGTGCGGCGCTCGCCCGGCTCGGCGAGTCGATGGGCGATGCGGCGGAGTCCTGGACGGTCCTCGGGATCGGGTCGGTGGTGGCCGGCCTGGCCGCGGTGGTGGTGCTGAGGCTCGGGCTCAAGCCGGGCGGGGCGATCTTCCCGCTGTTCGCGGTCGCCGCCGTCGCGTCGGCCCCACCGGCCGCCCCGGTCTGGGCCGCGTTCCTCATCGCCGGGGCCTGCGCATCGCTGTGCGTGGTGCTGGGGCTGCTGGGCCACTGGGCGGGGGAGCGCCACCCCGGGGCGGGAGTGCAGGCCGCGACGGAGACATGGACGCGGGCGCAGCTGGGGGCGGAGTTCGGCCGCTTCGCGGTCGCGGCGGCGATCGCCGGGCGCTCGGGCTCGCCTCCGGCCTGCCGTTCCCGTACTGGGCGCAGATCGCGGCGATCGCGCCGCTGTCGGCCCCGGGCCGCACCCTGCAGGTCGAACGCGGGCTGCACCGCATCATCGGCACCACGCTGGGCATCGTCACCACCGCCTTCCTGCTGTCCTTCCCTGCCCAGCCGTGGCAGCTCGTGGTGTGGGTGGTGGTGCTGCAGTTCCTCGCCGAGATGTACGTGCTGCGCAACTACTCCTTCGCACTGCTGTTCATCACCCCGCTGGCGCTGCTGATGGTGCAGATCGCCCATCCTCAGCCGATCGGGGCGATGCTCGAGGCGCGGGTGCTGGAGACCGCGATCGGTGCGGTCGTCGGGATCGCCGTGGTGATCGCCGCGGCGCCGTGGGACCGGTGGGCGGCGCGGCGCCGGCTCGCGGCCGACGAGGTCGAGGACGCCGCCGGCCGATGAGCGACGCCGGGGGAGGGGCGCCCCGCCGCGCTCAGGTGGAGGGCCCGCCCTCGGACCCTCTACCGTGGGGTGCATGGCCTGGACCCGAGCCCAGAAGACGTTCGTCGCAGCGATCGCCCGCAACCCGCAGCGCAGCGGGAAGCACGAGATCGTCGTGCCCGAGATGGTCCTCGACCCCGGCGAGACCGTGTACGAGGTCCTGCGCTGCGCCCGCAAGGGGGACTCCTGGCCGCTGCTGATCGTCACCGACCGCCGGATCGTGTACACGGTGTACAACATGGTCACGCGCTGGAAGGTGCGCGGCGAGGTGCCGGCGACGGAGGTCGCCGGGGCGGAGCTCGAACGCCGGCTGCTCTCGGGACGGCTCCACGTGCGCCGTCGCAGCGGTGAGGCGCTCACGGTCAAGGTGTCGGATCCTGCCTGGTCGGAGCACATCGTGGAGCTCATCGACCACCTCGCGGCCGGAGGTGCCCCGCCGCTGTGAGGCAGGGGAACCGGCCTCCCGCCGCCGGTGCGCGGCTCAGGCGTCGGAGGTCGAGCCCGCGGCGTCCGTGCCCTCCGCGCTGCGGGGGATCATCACGTCGATCACTCCGAGCAGGGTCTGCGACGACACGTCCGCGATCTGCCGCTCGTCGCTCGGCGACACCTTCACTCCGAGGGGCCCGTTGTCCAGCACCCGCACCCGCTCGGAGGTGGCGACCACGGTGGCCTGGCGGCCGTCGCCGTCGGCCACAGCGGTGAGCACGGAGAGCGATCTGGTGTCGTCCATGTCGTCGCTGCGGGCGACCTCGTCCAGGGTGACGGTCTCGGGCTCCCCGTCCTCCCCAGCCGCCTCGAACGGGTCCACGAATCGCCGGATCCGATCGGGCACGGTCTCCAGCTCCGGCACGCTGAAGTGGTGGAAGCCGTCGACCGAGATGAACTCCTCGAGCACGCCCCCGCGGGGGAAGAGATAGTGCGCGAGGGTGGTCGAGCCCCCGTTCAGGGTGCGGCTGGTGGTGACCATCGCATCGGGGATCCGCCGCAGGGTGACCACCCCGGCCAGCCGACGATCCAACTGCATCGCGCGGCTCGGGCCGTCGCCGGAGCCGGAGACCAGCTCGCCCTCGTCCTCGACGCTCTCGCCCCCGGGGCGCACGAGGCCGCGGGCGGTCAGGGAGCGCAGCGCGGCGGCGGCCGAGGACGGCCGGTCCACGGCGTCCTGGTCGAGGTACGGGCTGCCCAGGAGCTCGAGGGCGGAGGCGCCGTCGAGCCCCATGATCTCCTCGTCCGTGAGGATCATCAGGACGCTCGGGTCGGGCTCCGTGGTGGCGAGCACCTCCATCGCGCCGAGCATGTCGCGCTCGGTGATGGTGGGCTCCGCCGAGGGGGACCGGCTGGACTCGCTCATACTGATTCGACTCCCTGTGTCTGTGGGTCGGTCGGTGGTGGGGCTCCGACGGACGGGCTCAGCGTCTCACGGCCGATGCGGGCGGAGCGGAACGGTCACCAGGGCAGCGCGTCGGCGAGCCCGTCGACCGCGTCGGAGAAGCCGTCGCTGACGGCGTCGACGACATCGCCGGCGGTGTCGGCGACCGCCCCGGCGGTGTCGCTGACGAAGTCGGTCGTCGCGTTCCAGGCGTCCGCCGCCGTGGCGGAGATCGAGTCCCAGTTGTCGTAGACCATCTTGCCGACGTCGGCCAGGGCCGCGCCTCCGGAGATGATCGCCCCGGCCGCTGCGATCGGGCCGCCGACCACGGCGCCGATGCCGGTCGCGGACAGCGCACCTCCGGCGATCATCAGACCGCCTCCGAGGGCGCCGGCTCCGCCCGTGATCGCGCTGAAGGTGTCACCGCTCTGGATGCCCTCGATCATCTGCGCGCCGCCGAAGAAGACGTCCGCGACGGGCAGGGCCTTGCCGAGGAACGGCGCGGCCTTGCCGAGGAACGGGACGGCCTCGCCGGCCCACTTCGCGGCGTCGTCGGCCCAGCCGAAGAACTTGGTGTTCGCGATCCCGGTGGGGATGCCGATGGCCTTGGCGACCTCGTCGGCGAGCCCGCTGAACTCCGAGCCGACGTTGAAGATGTTCTTGTAGATCGCCTTGTCGTACATCCAGGACCCGGCGACGAACTCGAAGAGGTCGTCGGCGCTGCCGAGGAACCGTGTGAAATCGCGGACGTCCCCGGTCAGGTCCAGGATCTTCTTGCCGCTGTTCCACAGACCCTGGAACGCGTTCCAGACCTTGCCGCCATCGGTGAGCTGCTCCCAGAGCGACTTCCCGTCCTCGGAGGTGTCACCACCGCCACCTCCGCCCCCGCCGGCA
>JAKDUN010000450.1 GCA_030457675.1 Brachybacterium sp.
ATAAGCGACTGGGCGGGGCCGGGGGGGCGGCGCATGCGCGCTCTCCCTTCGGGGTCAGGATCTCGGTCGAGGTCGGGGCGGGACGGGTGGCCGGCGCTGGGGTGCCCCACTGGGGCGTGCCGTCCTCGGCGAAGGGAAGCACCTGCGCGCAGGCGTGGCGGTTCGGATCGCGCAGCGGATCGCCGACGATGTCCGTGTAGGTGCGGGCGTGATAGACGAGCACGACGTCACCGCCAGCAGTGGTGGTGAACGAGTTGTGCCCCGGCCCGTAGCGGTCTGCCGACGGGTCGGAGGTGAAGATCGGCTCGGCGTGCTTGGTCCAGGAGGCGGGGTCCAGCAGATCCGCGTCGGTGTCCGCGGTGAGCAGACCCATCGCGTACTCGACGCCGGTGGCTGATGCGGAGTAGGTGAGCAGGAGTCGCCCGTCGCGCACGAGCACGGCCGGCCCCTCGTTGACCGTGAACCCGATGCGCTCCCAGTCGTGCTCGGGGCGGGAGAGCTCCACCGGCTCGGTGGCCAGGGTCCACGGGGTCTCCATCCGGGAGATGTAGAGACGGGAGTGCCCCTCGCCCTGCAGCGGCTGCTGCGCCCAGATCAGGTACTGGGACCCGCCGAGTTCAACACTGGTGGCATCGAGCGCGAACGACTCCCATCCGGTCCGGATCTGTCCGCGCTCGACCCACTGGCCGCTCAGCGGATCCTCCGCGGTGTTCTCGAGCACGTACATGCGGTGGTTGAACGTGTCATCCATGCCCGGCGCGTCGACGTCCACCTCCTCATCGGGGGCGGCGGCGAAGTAGATGTACCAGGCCCCGCCCACGCGATGGATCTCCGGCGCCCAGATCAGGTGGGACAGCGGGCCCTCCTCGTGGCGGCGCCAGATGGTCACCTCCTCGGCGGACTGCAGATCGTCGAGGTGCGCCGCCCGGCGCAGGACGATCCGGTCGTACTCGGGGTGCGAGGCGGTGAAGAAGTACTCGTCGCCATGCCGGAGCACACAGGGATCTGCGCGCTGCAGCACCAGCGGGTTCATGGTCGGTGCGTCACTGCGAGTCATGCCGTTCCTTCGTCGGAGATGGCGAGCGACCGGGTGCTGAGCCACGAGCGCCGGGTCATTCCAGACCTCGTTGACTCCGCCTCCGGGTCGCCTGCGGCCCGTCCTTCGAGCCGCGATGCATCGAGAACGGTAAACGATGTAAATTACTGTCGGCACAACGTCCGAGGTCACCCTCGGCAGCATCGGGACAGATCCGGTGCCGCCCTGAGGTGCTGCCCGAAAACGGCACTGACCTGCAGTGGCCGGTGAGCAACGTCACGGTGTGGCGACGGGTTCCGAGGCGGTGCGGAGCGGCCGGCCGCGAGGGCTGACGGACTGCTCCCTGCGGCGTACTCTGGACGGGAGCGACCCATCGTGCCGTCATCGCCGACGGCTCATCGGAAGGAACGACCATGACCGAGTCCTCCCTCGCCGCCGGCTCGACCTCGCAGCGCACTCCCGCCGACGCCTCGACCACACCGCAGCCCGGCCAGCCCCCGGCTCCCGGCCTGCCGGAGCCCACCCGCGCCGACGCCGTGCTCGAGATGGAGCCGACGGTCGAGGGCGAGGACTTCTCCCGCGTCGCGTTCACCGGCGCCGCGCTCACCCAGATCCAGCGCCTGATCGACCGCAACGGGCCGCTGATGTTCCACCAGTCCGGCGGCTGCTGCGACGGCTCCTCCCCCATGTGCTTCCCCGAGGGCGACTTCCTCACCGGGGACGCGGACGTGAAGATGGGCCATGTCCAGGTACCGCTGCCGGACGGCGACACCTCACCGCTGGACTTCTGGATGAGCCGCGAGCAGTTCGCCTACTGGCGCCACACCCATCTGACGATCGATCTGGTCGACGGGCGCGGCGGCGGCTTCAGCCTCGAGACGCCCGACGGGAAGAGGTTCCTGACCCGCTCTCGGATGCTGCCGGGCTGACGGTTCGGGCACCCGGCTGGGGCCGGACACTCTGCTGGAGCTGGAGCTGGAGCTGGCGCTGGAACTGGAACTGGAACTGGAACTGGAACTGGAACTAAAGCTGGCGAAGGATTGCACCGCCCACGACTGATGCGTGCACCGGCATCGGTCTCCACCGATGCAGAACGTCGCTGAGGTGGCGGGCGCGACCCGCGATG
>JAKDUN010000451.1 GCA_030457675.1 Brachybacterium sp.
TACAGCGCGAACGCGCCGTAGACCAGCAGAGCCGGGAGCAGGAACAGGTACGGGGTCAGCGGGCCGCGGGCCACGGCGGAGGGCCGGGAGCGGCGGGAGCCGGGCGGGGCGGCCTCCCGCACCCGCGTCGCGCCACCTCGGTCGGTGTCGGCCGCGGGCCGATGCTGAGGTGAGCTGGCATATGTGCCACCTCGCATCATCATGGGCCCGTCGACGACAGAGCGCCTCGACCCGCCCGGCACGGCACGCCTCGACCCGCCCGGCACGGCACGCCCTGGCCCGCGGCGACGCCCGTCGTCCGGTCCGGCCATGGGATCAGGATCCCTCGGTGAACGCGCCGTAATCCTCCTGCAGAGCTTCCGCGGCGCCGGCCGGGTCGGTCTGGCCGCCGATGAGCTCCTGGAGCGTGGCCCCGGCGGTGTCGGCGAAGGACGGGGTCGCGTAGTCGAGGTAGGGCAGCAGGGTGCCCTCGGTGGTGACCGCGTCGAACGCCTCGTAGATGTCCTTGTTCACGCCGGTCTCCGGGGCGAGCTCGGCGGTGCGGTTCACCGGCATGCCGCCGTTCTCGGCGATCATCGCCATCGCGTCGTAGCTGGTGATGAAGTCGATGAAGGCGGCGGCCGCGGCCTGGTTCTCCGCCGCGGCGGGGATCGAGAAGGGGATGCCGGTGCCGCCGGTGGTGGCGACCTTCCCGTCGGCCCCGGCCGGCGGCGCCATGAACCGCAGGTCCTCGCCCATCACGGCCTCCATGTCGGGGCCCAGCCAGTTGCCGCCGATCAGCAGCACGCCGTCACCCTCGGTGAACATCGGCCAGGCGTCGTCGTAGGCGAGCCCGTTCGGGGAGTCGCCGAGTGCGCCGCTGGCGCCCCACTCGCCGAGCTGGGTGAGGGCGGCGAGGTTGTCCTCGCTGGTCCAGTCCGCGCCGGCGTTGCCCATGCCGAGGGTGATGATGGTCTGCGCGTCCACGAAGTTCGCCTGCAGCGGGCCGAACACGTGCAGCGCCGGCCACTGGTCGAGGTTGCCCAGCATGATCGGCCGCTCGCCGGCCTCCGCGGCGGCGTCGACCAGGGAGAACAGCTCATCCCAGGTGGCCGGGGCCGTCAGGCCCAGCTCGTCGAGCTTCTTCTGGGAGTAGAAGATGCCGCAGACCTCGCCGGTCTGGGCGAGTCCGTACAGGGAGCCCTCGCCGAAGGTGACGCCGTCGGCGCTGTACTGCATCTTGCTCAGAACGCTGGGGCTGAAGCGGTCCCTCCACCCGTAGGCCTCGGCGTAGCCGGTGAGGTCGGTGAGGAGACCGTCGGCCACGAAGGTGCCCATGTCGCCGCGGGCGTTGTTGACCTGCAGCACGTCGGGCACGTCGTTGCCGGACAGCGCCAGGCTCGTCTGCTGCTGGAGGTCGTCGAAGGACCGCGAGTTCCGCTCGACGGTGACGTTGGGGAACTTCTCCTGGAACGCGCCCAGCAGCGCCTCGATCGCGTCGTTCTGCGCGCCGCGGACCTCCTGGTCCCACACCGTCAGGGTGATGTCGCCGAGGGAGGCGATGTCGGTCTCGACCTCGTCGGCCGCCGGAGCGGTCTCCCCGCCACCGCCGCTGTCCGAGCCGGGCGCGCAGGCGGCCAGCAGGCCGAGCCCACCCACTGCGGCACCAGCGGAAAGGAAGTTACGGCGTCGCATGGATCTCCTCCAGAGTTCTCGCGCGGCCGGGCACCTCCCGGGCGACAGTCGGTCCGGCAGTCCGCGCCGGTCAGACCTCCATGATCGCACCACGACGGTGCTAGCGTGCGATGACATGAAGCTCGCCATCCTGGGCGGCGGAGGATTCCGCGTGCCCCTCGTGCACGAGGCGATCGCCACCGCCGCCACCGGCCTCACCGTCGACGAGGTCGCGCTGTACGACGTGGACCCCTCCCGCCTGCGCACCATCACCGCCGTGATCGAGGCCCAGGGCGAGGAGCTGACCGCCTCCGGACGCGCGGTCGCCCTGCCCCGACTCACCGCCACCACCGACCTGCGCGAGGCCGTGACCGGCGCGGACTTCGTGTTCTCTGCGGTGCGGGTGGGCGGCGCCGAGGCCCGTACCGTCGACGAACGGGTCGCCCTGGACCTCGGCCTGCTGGGCCAGGAGACGATCGGCCCCGGCGGCCTCGCCTACGCCCTG
>JAKDUN010000080.1 GCA_030457675.1 Brachybacterium sp.
CCAGGGCGAGCACCTCGGAGGCGTTGCCGCGCACCACGGCGGGCCGGGAGCCCAGCAGCTGCCGGGCGAGGGGCGTGCGCACCGGAGCGATCCCGATCGCGGTGGGATCGAGCACCCAGGGGCGTCCATCTCGGAGCGCCGCCGCGACCGTCGGCGGGATGCCGTCGACCGCATCGGTGCTCAGCGTGCCGAGATTGATCGTCAGCGCATCGGCCATCGTCGTCACCACCGGCGCCTCGGCCCGGGTCTCGGTCATCATCGGGCGCGCCCCGGCCGCGAGGAGGCCGTCGGCGACGATCGCCATCGACACGGTCGCGGTGAGGCAGTGCACGAGCGGCTGACCCTCCCGGACCGCGGCCAGGACCGGGGCGACCCGGGCGAGGTCCGGATCCGACGCCGCCACCGCGGGCCGCGCGGTCACCGTGCGCTCCCGGTGGCCACGGTGTCCAGATCCGCGTCCAGCTCGCGCGGGGAGAGCCTCGGTCCGAGCGCCGCACCGACCACCACCAGCAGGCCACCGAGCACCACGAGCACCATCACGGTGCCGTGCCGGCCCAGCAGCGGGGAGAGGGCCGGCACGTAGAAGGGGTAGAGCGCCGGCAGCACCAGGGACAGGCTGTACCCGGCGCCGTAGCCGGTGGAGCGGATCTCGGTGGGGAACCGCTCCGAGAGGTAGGCGGAGATCGGCCCGTACGCGGAGACGGTCACGACCTGCAGCAGCGCCGCGCAGGCGGCCGCGGCGGCGAGGGTGGACGCGCTGACCGCGCACCACCACAGCACCGGGCCGGCCACCGTCGCGGCGGCTCCCCAGATCACCAGGAGACGGCGCCGCCCGGTCAGCGTCGAGAGATGACCGGCCGCCGCCATCGCCAGCGCCTGGGCCACCGACGCCAGACCCATCACCACGGGCACCGCCGTCGGGTCCAGCCCGGCATCCTGGTTCAGGCGTTCGGTGAGCAGCAGGACGGTGGTGTCGGTGAGCAGCCACAATCCTGTCATCAGCAGGAACACCTGCCAGAAGGTGGAGGCCCAGCTGCCGGTGAGCAGGCTGCGCAGCGTCGGCGCGGAGCGTGCGCCCCCGCCCGCGGAGGTCGGTTCCGGACGGGCAGGCATCGGGGCGTCCACGACATGTCGCCGGTAGTACACGAGCATGCCGAGGGAGAGCAGGGCGCCGAGCACGAACAGCGCCCTCCAGCCCCAGGCGGCGTAGTGCTCCGGCCCCAGCAGGGCCAGCAGCACGGCGACCGCGAAGGCGATGCTCGCCTGGGCCCAGGGTGCCATCGAGAGGATCAGCCCGCTCATCAGCCCCCGTCGGCGCGGCGGCGACCATTCCATGGCCAGCGGGATCGCGGCCGAGTACTCCCCGGCCACGAAGATCCCGCCGAGGAACCGCAGCAGCAGGACCAGTGCCACGGTGCCACCGCCCAGCAGGTCGTGGGTGGGCATCGCGGCGATGGCGAGGGCGCACGCGGCGGTGCCGCCGATCGCGACCCGGGTGGTGCGGGTGCGGCCGAGGCGATCCGAGATCCTCCCGAACACGATGCCGCCGACGGGCCGGCCGAACAGCATCGCGACGATGATCAGGGCGGCGGTGGACGCCGTCGCGCTGGGCCCGGCGAGCACCAGCATCGCCGGAGCGAGCGCCGTGACCGGCAGGAACACATGGATGTTGTCGATGAAGTTGCCGACCACCCCGGCCCGCAGCGCGGCCCGGCCCGCCGGCGGAAGGGTCTGGGGAGCGAGGCCGACGGAGGCGGCGGACGGCCCGCTCACAGGACCGCCGCCTCTCGCGACGTGCGCGGGGTCCGTCGGGCGGCACCGCCGGGCGGGAGCCGCCGGGCCTGGTCGAAGAACTCCAGCTCGTGACGGCAGGCGAGGAGGAAGGCCCGGGCCGCCTCGGCCCGGTCCTCCGGGTCCGCGGCCGCGAACTCCCGCTCCACCGCACCCAGCGCACCCTGCACCCCGGTGACGAATCCCGGGTCGCGATAGGTCTCCAGCCAGGCGCCGTAGGGATGGCCCGGCGCGATGTCGGGGATCCCGCCGCCCACCTGCGCATAGAGCCAGAAGCAGGGCAGCACCGCGGCGGCGCCCACCACGGTGGGGGAGCTGAGGGTCTGCGCGTGCAGGAAGTCCGTGTACGCGCTGGTGACGGGGCTGATCGCGGTGTCGGACTCAGCAGGCAGGTGCGCGAGCCAGGAGCGGTGCAGCTCCGCCTCGACCTCGAGGCAGTGCGCGGAGGAGCCCGCCCAGAACTCGCGGGCCGACGGATCCGTCGACCTCTCCGCGAGCGCGGCGAGGGTGCGGGAGTAGCGGGCCAGGTAGAGCGAGTCCTGGCTCAGGTAGAAGGAGAACAGCGGCTCGGCCAGGCTGCCGTCGACCAGGGCGCGCACGAACCCGGAGCCGGCGATCTCGGCGGCCAGGGAGGAACCGGCCGCCCACAGCGCCTCGGTCCAGGGGCCGACGGGCGCGACCGTCGCGGGGACGGAGGCGGGCGGGCCGGCGAGGCCTGCGAGGTCGGCGGGGTCCGCGAGCCGCGGCGGGAGCGCATCGGCCGCCAGCCAGGGCGCGGCCGAGCCCGCCGCCTGCAGTCGACGGGAGCGGTGGGCGTGATCGATGGGGCCGTGGCCCGAGCCGACCTGCAGGGCCGCGCCGTGCTCGATCGCCTCGTGGAGCCAGTCCGTGACCCAGGTGAGCGCCTCGGCGGGGGAGTCGCCGCCGCCCAGCCGCGTGGCCAGGGCGGCGGACAGCGAGCAGCCGGTGCCGTGGGTGCTGGTGGTGTCCACGCGGGTCGAGGCCGCGCTGTGGCGCGCGCCGTCGGCACCGACCCAGGTGGTGGTCAGGTCCCGGCCCTCGAGATGTCCCGTCTTCACCACGACGGCGACGCCGGTCTCCCTCACCCAGCCCTCGGCCTGCTCCAGCGCCTCCTGCGCGGTCCTGGACCGGGGCGCACCGGTGAGCACCGCGAGCTCGTCGATGTTCGGCGTGACCACGCTCGCGCGGCGGCAGAACCGGAGCATCGCCTGTTCGGCCTCGGGGGCGAGGAGGCGGTCGCCGCTGGTGGCGACCATGACCGGGTCCACGACCAGCACCCGCGGCGGATGCCCGTCGACCCAAGCGGTCACCGTCTCGATCACCTCGGCGGTGCCGAGCATGCCGGTCTTGACCGCCTCGAGCTCGACGTCGTCGCCGACGGCGGCCAGCTGGGCGGCGAGGACCGCGGTGGGCGGGACGTGGATGTCGCGCACCCCGTGAGTGTTCTGGGCGACCACCGCGGTGACGACGGCCATGCCGTATCCGTCGGCGGCGGCGATCGACTTGAGATCCGCGGAGGTGCCGGCGCCCCCGGTGGGGTCCGTCCCGGCGATCGAGAGCACGCGCGGCACCGCAGGGTGCGCGGGCACAGGTTCAGGCGGGAAAGGGGCGTGCGGAAAATGGGTGCAAGGATCCGAGCTCATGCGGACATCCCTTCGCTAGTTCGAACTAGATCAGGTTCCACGGGTGTGATCTCAGCGCGTCCGGCGCACCCCGTGTCCGCTGACGAGCCTAGAGCAGATCCCGCGCACCCGTCGTGGTCGTCCACAGTGTTGAGCCGGTGGCGCCGGCTGTCGGTCCCCGCTCGTAGGCTCGGGGGCATGAAGATCCTGCACACCTCGGACTGGCATCTGGGCCGCACCCTGCACAAGGTCGACCTGCACGCCCATCAGGCCGCCTTCCTCGACTGGCTGGTCGACCTGGTCCGGGCCGAGCAGGTCGACGTGGTGGTGATCCCCGGCGACGTCTACGACCGTGCTGTGCCCGCCGTGAGCAGCGTGACCCTGCTCGATGGCGCCCTGGCCCGCCTGGCGGACACCGGCGCCACGGTGGTGCTGACCTCCGGGAACCATGACTCCCCGGAACGACTCGGCTTCGGCCGCTCGCTGATGCGCTCCGGCATCCACCTGCTCACCGATGTGCCCGGCATCGAGCATCCCGTCAGCGTCGAGGACGAGCACGGCGAGGTGATGTTCTTCGGCCTGCCCTACCTCGAACCCGACCGGGCCCGCACCGTACTGGTCGGCGAGGACGAGGCGCCGCTGGCCCGCAGCCATGAGGCCGTCACCCGCGTCGCCCTGGACCGCGTGCGCGAGCGCGCCGCCACCCGTCCTGACGCCCGCACCGTCGTGCTCGCCCACACCTTCGTCACCGGCGGCGATGCCAGCGACTCCGAACGCGACCTCTCCGTCGGCGGCGTCGACTCCGTCCCCGCGGGCGTGCTCGGCGGCATCGACTACCTGGCGCTCGGCCACCTGCACGGCTGCCAGGACCTCACCCGCCTCGTCGGCGCCCCCGCCTGGTACTCCGGCTCGCCGCTGGCCTTCTCCTTCTCCGAGAAGAACCACCGCAAGTCCGTGCTGCTGGTCGAGCTGGGCGCGCCCGGCACCCCCGCCGAGGTGCGCCGGATCCAGACCCCGGTGCCCCGGCCGCTCACCGAGCTGCGCGGCACGCTCGCCGAGATCCTCGCCCGCGCCGAGGAGCACGGCGGCGACTGGCTCAAGGCCGTCGTCACCGACCCGGCCCGCCCCGCCCACCTGCAGGAACAGCTGCGCGAAGCCTTCCCGCACCTGTTGCTGACCGAGTACGCACCCGAGGGCCGCGAAGCCCGCGAGGGCACTCCGGTGGTGCGGCGGGAGCAGAACCCGCTCGAGGTGATGGACGAGTTCCTCGCCCACGTCACCGGCGCGGCCCCCACCGCCGCCGAGCACGACGTGCTGGAGCGTGCGTACACCGCCGTGCGTCGCCAGCAGGAGGCCTCGTGAAGCTCCATCACCTGCGCCTGACCGGGATCGGCCCCTTCGCCGACACCGTGGAGATCGACCTCGCCGCCCTCGGCGCGAGCGGCATGTTCTTGCTCGAGGGCCCCACCGGCTCCGGCAAGTCCACGATCCTCGACGCCATCGTCTACGCGCTCTACGGCCAGGTCGCCGGCAGCATCAGCAGCGGCGACCGGATCCGCTCCCAGTTCGCGCCGCCCACCGAGGCGAGCGTGGTGGACCTGGTGTTCGAGACCGCCTCCGGCATCTTCAGGGTGCGCCGCCAGCCCGAGTTCCAGCGCCCCAAGAGGCGCGGCACCGGCACCACCAAGGAACAGCCCAAGGCCGTGCTGTGGCGGATCGGCTCCCCGCAGCTGATCGCGGACGTCATCGCCGACACGGCCGGCGGGGGCAGTGGCGTCGAGGCGATCGCGACCCGCATCGACGAGGTGGGACGTGAGATCCAGCGCGCCGTGGGCCTGACCCGCGAGCAGTTCACCCAGACCGTCCTGCTGCCGCAGAACGAGTTCGCCCGCTTCCTGCGCGCCGGCACCGGGGAGCGCCAGGCGGTGCTGCAGCGGGTGTTCGGCACCGAGACCTACGACCGTGTCGAGAAGCAGCTCGAAGAGATGCGCAAGCAGGCCCGGCGCGAGGTCGACGCCGCCCAGCAGACCCTCGGCACCGCGCTGGCCCGCTTCACCGAGGCCACCGCACTCGAGGGCGAGCCGGTCACGACGCTCCAGGAGCATGCCGCAGCGCTGCGGCTGGGGCCGCTCGCCGGGCTCGCCGAGGAGCACCTCGCGGCGGTGAGCGCGCGGGCCGACGAGGCCACCACCGCGGCCGCCGCCGCGCAGGCCACCGAGCAGACGGCCCGTGCCGCCGCCGAGACCGCCGTCACCGCGCGGACGCGCATCGATCGACGCCGGGAGCTGGACGCGCTCGCGGACCGGCTCGCGGCGGAGAAGCCCGCTCTCGAGACCGCCCGCAGCTCCCTGCAGCGCGACGAGGCCGCACGCCCCGTCCTCGAAGTGCTGCGGCGCCGCGACGCCGCCTCCACGAAGGCCGCCGCCGCGGTCGAGGCGCTCGCCCAGCTGGTCAGCACCACGCGAGAGCAGCAGAGCGCGGTTGTGGGCCTGCTGGAGGAGGAGGACCCGGCAGCGCAGCTGGTGGCTGCGGCCGACGAAGCCACCGCCGCCGCCGGCACGCTCCAGGAGCTCGTCGAGCTCGAGACCGCGCTGCCCGCGCGTGAGCAGAAGCTCGCCGAGCGACGCGAGCAGCTCACCGCCGCGACGACCTCCCTCGCCGCCCTCACCGAGCAGCTCGAGGCACGGCCTGCCCGACGCACCGAGCAGGTCACCGCCCGGGAGGCCGTACGGAAGGAGGCCGCCACCCTCGCGGATGCCCGTCTGGCGCTGCGCACCGCGAAGGAGCGCCAGCAGGCCACCGCTGCCGCCGCCACCCAGCAGGAGCAGGTCGAGACCCTTCGTGAGCAGGCCGCGGCCACGCTGCGCACCGCCACGGAGCGCGCCGAGACCGAGACCGAGCTGCGCCGCCGACGCTTCGCCGGGATCGCCGCCGAGCTCGCCGTCGACCTCACCGCTGGTGACGCCTGCCCCGTCTGCGGCGCGCTCGAGCACCCCCACCCGGCCGGCGCCGCCGAGGACGCCGTCGGCCCCGAGCAGGTCGAGGCCGCGGAGACGGCGCGCCAGGCCGCCGAGGCCGCGCATGCTCGCGCCGAGCAGCAGCACGCCCTGGCTGGTCAGGAGCTCGCCCGGCTCCGTGAGGCTGCTGGGGACCTCACCCCCGAGACCGCGAAGACCGCGGTCGAGGCGGTGACGGCGCAGGTCGCCACCGCCCGCGCGGCCGAGAAGCAGGCCGCGGAGCTCGAGACGGCGCTGACCGCCTTCGACGAGGAGACCGCACGTCTCAGCCGGGGCAAGGAGACCGACGCCCTCGGCGTCGAACGTGAGCGCACCGCGATCGAGGAGACCGCCCGCGCTCTCGAGCACGACCGCACCAAGCTCGCCGAGGCCCGCGGCGCGGACGAGTCGATCGCCGCCCGTCGCCGCACCCACCTCGCCCGCGCCCGGGCCGCGACCGCCCTGCGGGAGGCGCTGCGCGACCGGGTCGATGCCGAACAGCGGGCGGCGGATCTCACCGAGGAGACAGACGCATCCCTCGCTGCCAGCGGACTCGCCACCGCCGAGGCGGTCCGCGCCGCGGTGCTCGCCGCCGAGGAGCGGCAGCGGCTGCAGAAGCTCGTCCAGACCCGCGCCGTCGACGAGTCCCGGCTCGCCGACGGGCTCGCCGAGGAGGGCATCGCGGAGGCCGTCGCGACCGAGGAAGCCCGGGACCAGGCGCAGGCCGGGGTGGCCGCGACCGCCGAGAAGCTCACCGCCGCCCATGCCGCGTCGCAGGAGGCCGCCGGCCTCGCCGCCCGGCACCGGGGCATCGCCGAACGCGGCGCCGCCGCCCGGACCGCGCTGGAGACCGCATCCGCCCAGGTGCGCAGCGTGAGCGAGGACGCAGGCATCACCGTGCGCGTCGCCGACCTCGCCACCGGCCGCTCGAGCGACGGGGAGCGCGTGCAGCTGTCCACCTACGTGCTCATGTGGCGGCTCGACGCCGTCATCGAGGCCGCCAACGCCCGCCTGGCCCTCTTCTCCGGCTCCGACCTCGAGCTCCTGCGCGACACCGGCGCCCGCGGCGCGAAGAAGACCGGGCTGGACCTGCTGGTCCTGGACCGCCGCACCGACCAGGTGCGGGTGCCCGAGACCCTCTCCGGCGGCGAGACCTTCTTCGTCTCCCTCGCCCTGGCCCTCGGTCTGGCGGACATCGTCATGGGCGAGGCCGGAGGAGTGCAGATGGAGACCCTCTTCATCGACGAGGGCTTCGGCAGCCTCGACCCCGAGACCCTCGAGACCGTGGTGCGCGAGATCGGCCGCCTCGCCGAGAGCGGCCGTGTGATCGGCATCGTCAGCCACGTCGGCGACATGAAGGCCCAGATCGCCGAGCAGATCCACGTGCGCCGCGGCGCCGACGCCCGCTCGAGCCTGACCGTCACGGCCTGACGGGCGGATCAGGGCGGCGTCAGGTCTCCCGGCGGAACAGGCTCTTGACCTCGTCCGTGCCGTCGGCCCGTCCGTCCTCGCCCTGACGCCACTCCTCCCGCGCGAACAGCGGCACCCGCCAACGGGTCAGCAGCGGGGCGAGCAGCGCGCCCGCCCAGGCGCCGAGGGCATTGGCCAGCAGGTCCTCGATGTCCGCGATCCGCACCCCGCAGGGGTAGAGGCCGAAGGCGCCGGTGTACTGGGTGATCTCGATGAGCGCCGACAGCAGCACCGCCAGCGCCAGCGAGGTGGTGGTGTCCTGCCGGAACACGCCCCGCAGGATCAGCCCCAGCGGCAGGAACAGCGCCATGTTCATCAGCAGCTGCAGCACCGGGAAGCTGGTGGCGAGCTCCAGCAGACCCGCCCCGCCGCGCTGCAGGCCCAGCAGCTCGGCGACGGTATGGAAAGGATCCAGCCGCAGCGCGCCGCCCGAGCGGCTTCGGCAGGTGGTCGCCACGTCATAGGCCGGGGCGATCGTCAGCCCCGCCAGCGACATCGTGTACACGCAGATCACGAGCACACCCGTCAGCCGCGACAGTCGCACCCGGCCGAAGCGGCGACGCTGCAGCCACATCGCGGGCAGCAGGATCACGGCGAACACGCCGAGCCCGCCCGCGATGCCCACCAGGGCCAGCCGCAGCAACTCGTTCACAGGAGCACCGTAAGGTCTTCTGCTGGGTGCGGGCCGCACCGGTCCGCCATGATCCTGCAGGAGTCGACATGTCCTCATCCCCGGACGCCCCGCGTCCCGCCCTCCGCACGGCACCCACCAGCCCCGGGTCACGGATCCTGGGCACCGGCCACCACCGGCCCGAGCGCGTGATGACCAATCAGGATCTCGAGCAGCTCGTCGAGACCAGCGACGAATGGATCCGCCAGCGCACCGGCATCGAGTCCCGCCGCATCGCGGCCGACGGTGAGGGGGTGCCGGAGATGGCGACCGCCGCGGCCCGCGCCGCGCTCGCCGACGCCGGCGTGGACCCCTCCGAGGTCACGCAGGTGATCGTCGCGACCTGTTCGCACGAGGAGCGCTCCCCGAGCGCCGCCGGCCGGGTCGCCCAGGCGCTGGGCATCCCCGCGCCCGCGGCCTTCGAGGTGGGCGCCGCCTGCTCCGGCTTCGAGCACGCCCTCGCGGTCGCCGACATGTCGATCCGCACCGGGGCCTCGCGGGTCTCCCTCGTGATCGGTGCCGAGAAGCTCTCCGCCTTCACCGACTACTCCGACCGCACCACCTGCATCCTCACGGCCGACGGAGCGGGCGCGATGGTGCTGCGTGCGAGCGAGGAGCCGGGCATCGCCCCGGTGCTGTGGGGCACGGTGCCCGAGCTCGCCGACGCCGTCACCATCAGCGCCCGCGACGGCGAGGGCCCCTACTTCGCCCAGAACGGGCGTCAGGTGCTCGGCTGGGCACTGCGGGAGGCACCCGGCATCGCCCAGCAGATCGTCGAGACGGCAGGGCTGAGCATCGAGGACATCGACGTGTTCGTGCCCCACCAGGCGAACCTGCGCATGATCGAACCGCTCGCCGCCGCACTGGGACTGCGCGAGGACGCGGTGGTGGCCGACGACATCATCACCTCGGGCAACACCTCCGCGGCGACCATCCCGCTGGCCATCTCGCGACTGCGCGAGGCCGGGCGGATCCCTGCCGGAGCGACGGCGCTGCTGATCGGCTTCGGCGGCGGCTTCTCCTGGGCCGGACAGGTGGTGCGCCTGCCCTGACCCGCTGCCCCGGGGCCCGGGGCCTCAGCGCCGCGGTGCGGTGACCGCCGCCGGACGCGGGCTCTTGAGCACCTTCATCGCGAAGCGTGAGGAGATCCGCGAGACGCCGGGGATGGTGATCACCTGTTCGGTGAGGAAGTGCTCGTAGGCCTCGAGATCCGCGACGGCCACGCGCACGAAGTAGTCCGGGGCGCCGAACAGCCGGTACAGCTCGACCACCTCGTCGAAGCCCCGCAGCGTCGATTCGAAACCCTCGACGGTGGCGCGATCGTAGGCGGTCAGCTCCACATCGAGGATCACTTCGAAGCCCTGGTCCAGGGCCGACGGGTTCACCTGCGCGGTGTAGCCGAGGATCACCCCCTCGGTCTCGAGGCGCTGCACGCGACGCAGGCAGGGACCCGGGGTGAGGTGCACCTTCTCGGCCAGGGCGACGTTGGAGAGACGCCCATCCTCGCGGAGGTGGGCGATGATTGCGCGATCGATGTCATCAAGGTCCATGTATTGCATCGTAGGTGGCCGCGGCGGCAAAGTGCGCAATCGCGCCGGGCCCACATCCTGGAATGATTGCAGTCGTGACTGACATGAGGAATGCCGCGGTGCCGGACGCCGCCGCAGCGCCCGCGCCGACCCCGTCGACCGCCCCGATCGCCGACGATCTCCCCGCCGGCTCGACGCCGCGCGCCGAGGTCGCCACCGGGGTGCGGATGTCCCTCGCGGCGGGGCTGGGCATGTTCCCCCTCGGCATCGCCTTCGGCGTGCTGGTCATGCAGACCGGCCTGCCCTGGTGGGTCGCGCCGGGGCTGTCGGTCGCACTGTTCGCCGGCTCCGTCGAGCTGCTGCTGGTGGGGCTGATGGTGGTGGGCACGCCGCTGGCCACGATCGCGCTGACGATCCTGCTGGTGAACTTCCGCCACGTCTTCTACGCCTTCTCCTTCCCGCTGCACGTGGTGCGCCACCCGCTGGCCCGCTGCTACTCCCTCTACGCCCTGATCGACGAGGCATATGCGGTCACGGCCGCGAGCCCGGGCACCTGGAACCGCTTCCGACTGCTGGCGATGCAGGCCGCGTTCCACAGCTACTGGGTGGGCGGCGGCATCGTCGGCGTCGCCATCGCCTCCTTCCTGCCCGGCAGGATCGAGGGGCTCGAGTACGCGCTGTGCGCCCTGTTCATCACCCTCACCCTGGACGCCTGTCGCTCCCGGCGCCAGCTCCCCTCGCTGCTGCTGGCCGGGCTCGCCTACACCGTCGCCGCCGTGGTCGCTCCGGGCTCGGCCCTGTTCGTGGGCCTGCTGGCCTTCGTGGCGCTGCTGCTGGGGCGCTACCAGCTGCTGCGCCGCCGGGAGCGACTCCGGGAGCGCCGTCATGCCTGAGCCCGGGTACTTCCTGGCCGTCATGGGGATCGGTTTCGTCCTCACCTTCGCGCTGCGAGCGATGCCCTTCGCCATCCTGCAGCCGCTGCGCGACTCCCGCGCGGTCGCGACGATGGCGCTGTGGATGCCCGTGGGGATCCTCGCGATCCTCACCGTCTCCACCCTGCGCACCTCGCTCGACGCGGACCCGGCCCGGCTGCTGCCCGCCGCGATCGCCACCGCCGTGACGATCGCGGTGCACCTGCTGGGCGGGCGGCGCACCGTGCTCAGCGTGGGGCTCGGCACCGCCACCTTCGTGGTGCTGGTGAATCTCGGCTGAGGCACCCTCCCGATAGGATGGACGCGGTCCCGCCCCGGGGCCGTCGCCGACCTGCGCCGTCGTCGTGAACGCTCACGGCACTGCCCACCACGTCGGCGGGTGCCCCGTCACCGTCGTCATCGCCCACCCCGCGCCTCCCGGAGGACCCGTGGACTCTCTCACCGTCCAGATCATCGTGACCGTCGTGGTCGGCATCGCCTATGTGGTGGGCCTGACCGGGATCGTGGTCCCGGTGCTGCCCGGCACCATCACCATCGTCATCGCCGCCCTGGTGTGGGCGATCGTGATCGGCGGCTGGACCGGCTGGGTGACCTTCGCGATCGCGCTGGTCCTCGGGGCGATCGGCATGACCACCAGCTATGTCCTCACCGGCAGGCGGCTGCACGCGGCGGAGGTGCCGATGTGGCCGATCTACGTCGCGATCGCCGCCGGCATCGTCGGCATCTTCGTGATCCCCTTCCTGGGCCTGCCCATCGGATTCCTGCTGGGGCTGTACATCAGCGAAGCGGTGCGGCAGAAGGACTGGAAGCGGGGCCTGACCTCCGCCTGGATCGCGATGAAGGCCCTGGGCCTGGGCATCCTCATCGAGTTCTCCCTCGCGATGCTCTCCACGATCACCTTCGCGATCGCCGTCGTCGTCCACTTCGTGACCGCATGACCGGCACCGACACCGCGAGGCGCGCC
>JAKDUN010000452.1 GCA_030457675.1 Brachybacterium sp.
ACCACCCCGGCTCCGAGGTCGATTCCTGCGGCGTGGCGATGATCGCCACCCTGCGCGAACCCGGGCACCACATCGTCGAGCACGCCCTGACCGCGCTGCGCAACCTCGAGCACCGCGGCGCCGTCGGCGCCGAGGAGGACACCGGGGACGGCACCGGGATCATCGTCCAGCTGCCGGACGCCTTCCTGCGCGCAGTGAGCGGTATCGACCTCCCGCCCGTCGGCGCCTACGCCGCCGGCATCGCCTTCGTGCCCCGCGATGGCGCCGGCCGCGACCAGGTGCTCACGACCCTCGCCCAGATCGCCGTGCAGGAGGGCCTGCAGCTGCTCGGCACCCGCGACGTCCCGGTCACCGAAGGGCTCGTGGGCCCTTCCGCGGAGGCGGTGCGCCCGGACATGGTGCAGGTCTTCCTCGCCGATGCCGCCGGCGAGCGCACCGGGCTCGCCCTCGAACGCGCCGCCTTCGCGGTGCGCCGCAGGGTCGAGCACACCACCGCCGGCTATTTCCCCTCCCTCTCCACCCGGGTGATGGTCTACAAGGGAATGCTCACTCCGGACCAGCTCGATGAGTTCTACCCGGACCTGCGCGATCCCCGCTTCGCGACCCGGATCGCGATCGTGCACTCGCGCTTCTCCACCAACACCTTCCCCGCCTGGCCGCTGGCCCAGCCGTTCCGCACCCTCGCGCACAACGGCGAGATCAACACCGTGATCGGGAACCGCAACCGGCTGCGGGCGGCCGAGGGCTCCATGGTCACCGACGCCTTCGGCGAGGACTTCGCCCGGCTGCTGCCGGTGAACACCCCCGGCGCGTCCGACTCGGCCGGGCTGGACGAGGCGCTCGAGCTGCTGCACCTGTCCGGCCGCTCCCTCGCGCACTCGTTGATGATGCTCATCCCCGAGCCGTGGGAGAACGACTCGACGATGGACCCGGACCTGCGGGCCTTCTACGAGTACCACGCGGCGCTCCAGGAGCCGTGGGACGGCCCTGCGGCCGTGGTGTTCACCGATGGTGATCGGGTGGGCGCCCGGCTGGACCGCAACGGGCTGCGCCCGCTGCGCTACTGGGTGACCGAGGATGATGTGGTCGTGCTGGGCTCCGAGACCGGGCTGGTGGACCTGCCACGCAGCACCGTGGTCCGCACCGGTCGGGTCGCTCCGGGGGAGATCTTCCTGCTGGACCTCGAGCGCGGCGAGATCGTGCCCAGCGATGAGCTCACCCGCGCCATCGCCACCGAGCATCCCTACCGCAGCTGGGTGCGGGAGCAGAAGGTCACGCTGAGGGATCTGCCGGCCCGCGAGCACATCACCCATTCGCGCTCCTCCGTGGTGCGGCGCCAGCAGACGTTCGGATACACGGAGGAGGAGCTGCGGATCCTGCTCGCGCCGATGGCCGCCAAGGGTGCCGAACCGCTCGGTGCGATGGGCACCGACACCCCCATCGCCGTGCTCTCGGACCGCCCGCGGCTGCTGTTCGACTACTTCACGCAGATGTTCGCCCAGGTCACCAATCCGCCGCTGGACTCCCTGCGGGAAGAGATCGTCACCTCGCTGGGGGTCGCGATCGGTCGCTCCCGCAACCTGCTGGACGCCACCGCCCAGCACGCCCGTCAGCTCGCCCTGGACTTCCCGATCCTGGACAACGACGAGCTCGCACGGATCATCGCGATCGATGCGAACCCCGCCACCGCCGACTTCCGCACCGTGCGCCTGCGCGGCCTGTATCCCGTGGGCGGAGGCACGGGCGCCCTCGAGCAGCGGCTGCACGAGATCTGTCAGGAGGCGGCGACCGCGGTCGACGAGGGCGCCACCTTCCTGGTGCTCTCGGACCGCGATGCGAACCAGACGCTCGCCCCGATCCCCTCCCTGCTGCTGACCAGTGCGGTCCAGCACCATCTGGTGCGCACCGGCCGCCGCACCTCCGCGGCGCTCCTGGTCGAGGCCGGGGACGTGCGCGAGGTGCACCACGCGGCTCTGCTCATCGGCTACGGCGCGAGCGCGATCAACCCCTATCTCGCGATGGAGAGCGTCGAGGAGCTCGTCGAACGCGGCGTGATCAGCGACCTCACCCCGGAGCAGGCGGTCGCGAACCTCAACCGGGCGCTCGGCAAGGGGGTCCTGAAGATCATGTCCAAGATGGG
>JAKDUN010000081.1 GCA_030457675.1 Brachybacterium sp.
CCTCTGGGATGCACTTGGCGCAGACCTGCTGGTTCCGTTCCACTACTTCGGCCTTGCCGACGACGTCGACCTCCGCGGCATCCGCTTCTCCCGCGGCCGGTACGACCTCGCACAGCTCGACAAGATCTACACCGGCAATGACGCGCGAGCAGCCAAAGTACTGACGTCTGTTCACAACAAGATTACCGACCCCATCCAAATGCGTGCTCTCGGTTTCTGCGTCAGCGTGGATCATGCCCGCTACATGGCGGAAGCGTTCAATGCAGCCGGCCTCCCTGCTCTGGCCCTCTCCGGGGAATCGCATAGCGACGAGCGACGTGAAGGACTCGAGAAGTTGCGCCACGGAGAGCTCACCTGCCTCTTTGCCGTCGACCTCTTCAACGAGGGACTCGACATCCCTATGGTTGACACCGTCCTCATGCTCCGGCCGACCCAATCAGCGACGATCTTCCTCCAGCAACTGGGGCGGGGCCTCCGCCGGTCCGACGACAAGGCAGTTCTCACGGTGCTGGATTTTGTCGGACTTCAGAACGAGCAGTTCCGCTTCGACCTGAAGTTCCGCGCCCTCACCGGACTCTCGCGCAACCAGCTCGAGCGGAACGTCAAGAGCGGATTCCCGTTCCTCCCGCCCGGCTCGCAGATCGTTTTCGACCAGGTCGCACAGGACATCGTGCTCACGAACATTCGGAAGCAGCTCAAGCTGACAACCAAGGATCTGGTCGTCGACGTCCGTCAGCACAAGGCCCCCGACGTGGCCGTCCGCGACTACTCGGTGGGAACCTATCTCCGCGAAGCGGAGCGCTCTCTGGCGGACATCTACGCATCCTCAGCACGGACGTTCCAGGGAGAGAAGCGCGCAGCGAGCTGGTCCTCCCTGGTTGATTGGGCCTTCCCCGCAGAACGAGGCGCATCTGACTCGGAGGAAGACGAAGCGCTTATGCGCCGAATCAGTGCCCTCACCCATGTGGACGACCCTGACCGCCTACGCGCCTACCGCGAGCTGCTCACTGCCCCGTCGCTCCCGTTGGAGATCGAGACGAACCTGTATGCCGCGATGCTCTTCTTCAGCTTCTGGCCCTCCGGGACGCAAGGAATCCGTGCCGGCCTCGAAGACCTTCGCGCCCGACCCCAGCTAATCAGCGAAGTTGTCGATCTGCTGACATACCGCGAGCAGGTGACTCGCTCGCTCCCCCGAGCGCTCGACGGCACGCTGGCAGCAACTCCTCTTCGCTCGCATGCGCAGTTCTCCCGCGAGGAGCTTCTCGCCGGACTCGGACTCGGCACCCTCGACACGAGCACTCCCGGCTCCATCCGCGAGGGCGTGAAATGGTTGCCCTCACTGCAAACCGACGCACTACTCGTGACTCTGAAGAAGTCTGAGGCGGACTACTCGCCCACCACGATGTACCGCGACTATGCGATCAACCAGCACTACTTCCACTGGGAGTCGCAGAGCACAACGAGCCCCGAGAGCGCGACCGGGCGCCGATACGCCACCCATGCTGAGCGTGGGAGCAACGTGGCCCTCTTCGTGAGACGGGCTAAGACTGGTGATATTGGCACTGAGCCCTACACCTGCCTGGGGACTGCTCAGTTTGAGAGCGCGACGGGCTCCCGGCCGATGCAAATCGTGTGGAAACTGGACCGTGCGATGCCGATTGATCTGTTCCTAGAAGCGAAGGCCGCGGCATAACAACTCCCTCAGCTCGCTCCGGGCTCGCTTCGCTTCCCCGTGCCAACCACCCGGAATACCACCATCCCCGCCACCGGAACCAGCGGCCACCACCAGGTCACGCCGCTTTCGCTCACCGTGCCCACCGACGCCATCACCGCAAGCCCTGCGATCACGGTGACCGCGGCGAGAAGCGGCTTCCACACGGCAGGCGCCGGCCGCTCATCGGGCCGGGGCTCCTCGAACCGCCCCATCACCAGCACCACCGCTCCTGTCAGCGCCAGCAGCACCACCGCCCACACCGGCCGCGTCGCCCACCACACGCCGCTCAGCGGCTCAGGCAGCAGCGCCCGGGCATCCAGAGCCAGCAACAGGTGCGCCACCCCCACCATCACGGTCAGGTGCCACAGGAACCACGTCATGATCCGCTGATTCACCAGCACGGTCACGAACCACAGCCCGGGCCGGCGCAGCAGCGCGGTGAGTGGTTTCTCGAGCAGCAGCACCAGCCCGGCCTGCATCATCCCCAGGAACGCCATGGTGATCCGCGTGGGGCTGGAGTTCGAGATCTCGTCGGCCGCGGAGGTGATCATCGAGACCGGGTACGGCCCCACGGTCACGAGCAGCAGCAGGCCCACCAGCCCGATCGCCGCGAGCAGCAGACGCCTGCCGGCACCGGCCAGACGACCGTCCAGCCACGCGTACCCGAACTGATGGAACGCCGCCCAGACCAGCAGGTAGTTCGGGTAGCCCAGCAGCGGCTGGTCCGCCACGAGGCTCAGCGCGTCCACGATCCCAGCGAGCGCGAGCACGCCGATGATCGAGAACCACCCGAACCGCTCCCACAGCACCAGGCAGGGCGGGGCGACCAGGATCACCATCAGATAGGCGGCGAGGAACCAGGTGGGGATCAGCGCCATCTGCGAGGCGAGCTGCACAGTGGCGTTCGGTGCCCCGGCGGCGACGGCGACCACGCTGATCACCAGCCATGCCAGCAGCAGCGGGATCAGCGGGATGCCGAGCCGTCGCAAGCGGGCCCGCAGCCACTCGGCGTAGCCCACGCCCTTGCGCCGCGCGGAGCGCCAGGAGAGGGCGTTGGAGTACCCGCCCACCAGGAAGAAGATCGGCATCACCTGGAACACCCACGTGAGCGGATGGGTCCAGGCGGCGCCGTCGAGCACGCCGTGCGGCAGGATCCCGCCGTCGGCGTCGACCGCGATGATCGTCCAGTGCCCGAGCACCACCACGGTGATCGCAGCGGCGCGCAGGAAGTCGACCACGCGGTTGCGACTGTCCGGGGTGGCGGAATCGACCTGCTGGGCGCGGCTCATGCGCGTGCTCGTCATCGCGGACATCCCCTTCTCTCGCTCCCCCACCAGGCGGTGGCCCCCGTCGGCCGTGACCGGGACGGATCCGCCGGAAGTGACGACAATCTACCCCGAACAGCGCGCGGCACAACGACCGCCGATCCCATCGGGCTCGGCACGCATGAGCGCTTCCGCACCGCCTCCGCATCTGCCAGGCTCGGTGCCACGACCCGGCAGCACCAACCCTCCTCCGTCTACCAGCACGGCGCCTCCCACGAGCACACCGCTGTGGCCGGGCGAGCAGGGCCGGCCGGCACGCGGTCTGCAGAGAGCGCGTGAGCTTCGGCGCGTCACCACGGGATCGGCCCCTCCTCGTTGAAGAACCCGCCCCGCGGGCCGTCGTCGGGCAGGAGGGCCAGCCGCAGCACGATCGCGGCGCCCTGCTCCGGGCTGCGGGGTGCGGCGTGGCCGGTGAAGTCGGTGGCGACATAGCCGGGGCAAGCGGAGTTCACGATGATCGGTGTCTCCGCGAAGTGGCGCGCGTACTGGACCGTGAGCGCGTTGAGCATCGTCTTCGAGGAGGCGTAGGCGGCCAGCAGCGGGCCGGTGTGCAGCTGGAGCGATCCCATGTCGCTGGACATGTTCACGATCCGGGGCGCGGCGGACCTCTCCAGCAGCGGCAGCACGGCATTGGTGATCCGCACCGCGCCGTACACGTTCGTCTCCAGCACGGTGGCCAGCACCTCGAGGTCGAGGGTCGGCGGATCCTGCGCCCCGTCCTCCACCCGGCCCGCGATCCCGGCATTGTTGACCAGGACGTCGAGCCGCCCCGCCTCTGCCTCGAGCGCGGCCGCCGCGGCGATGACGCTCTGGTCGGAGGTGACGTCGAGCGCGACCCCGAAGGCGTCGGCCCCCTCCTCCCGCAGCTGCTGCACGGCAGTCTCCCGTCGTGCATCGTCGCGCGCGCCGACCGCGACCCGGAAGCCTTCCGCGCCGAGCCCGCGTGCGATGGCGAAGCCGATTCCCTTGTTGGCGCCCGTGACCAGCGCGATCTTGTTCTCTGTCATGGGTTCGATGGTCCGCCCGGGAGGTGCGGCCTGTCCAAGACCGATCCGGTGCCTGGCGATACCGCGCGGGTATCAGGGGCGTAGGGTCGCGCTGTGGAGACTCTCGAGACGCGGGAACTGCGGTACTTCACGGCGGTCGCCGAGGAGCTGCACTTCGGGCGCGCGGCGGAACGACTGGACATCGCCCAGCCGCCGCTGTCGCGGGCGATCCAGCAGCTGGAGCGACGCCTCGGCGTGCGATTGTTCGACCGGGACCGCAGCGGCGTGGCGCTCACCGAGGCGGGGAGGGTGCTGCAGGCGGAAGCCGGCCTCGCGCTCACCGCGATCGAGGCGGCGGTGCGGCGAACCCGGCACGCCGGGACCCCCTCCCGGCCGCTGCGGCTCGCGACGAAGGCCGGAGCCTCCCACGAGCTGCTGCGCCTGCTGCTCGAGGCGACCGCCCGCGCCCCGAGCGCCCCGACGATCGAGGTGGAGCTGTGCGAGGTGGGCGAGCAGGCGGGCCTGCTCCGCAGCGGTGCGGCCGACGCAGCGGTGATGCACCACCCGGTCGACGACCTCGCCGGCTTCGGGACTCAGGAGATCCTGACCGAGGGACAGGTGGCGATCGTGCCGGCCAGCCATCCCCTGGCCTCCCGTGACCGGGTGACGTTCGCCGAGATCGCGTACGTCCCGGGCCTGCCGATGGCGCGCTGGCCGCAGCTGGACGGCACCTACCCCGACGGGCCGGGCCCCGAGGTGCGCACCCAGTCCCAGCTTGCCCAGCTGGTGGCGCTGGGCCTGACGCTGCTGGTCATCCCCGCCTCCAGCCGGGCCTGGCAGTGGCCGCAGCACGCCGCGATCCCCGTCACCGACGCCCCGGCGATCACGACCGTCCTGGCCTGGCCGGCGCACGTGCGCTCCCTCGCCGTCGAAGCACTGCGTGAGGTTGCCGCTGCATTGCCGCTGGACGAACTCGATGCCCCGCCCTCCGCGCCGGCTCAGTCGCGCAGCGCCGTGGCTTCGACCTCGACCAGCACGTCCGGGGCGAAGAGGTAGTCGACGCCGCAGAGGATGCGGGCCGCTGAGCACCGGCCGCCGCCTCGTCTGCTCTCGGGTCCGGCTCTGCCCGGACCCGCATGGGCAGGCCGCTCACGCCTCCCGGCGGAGGAAATCCCGCTGGGGAGCGGAAAGGTCTCGCTCGGTGACCTCGAGCAGCAGGCCGGTCTGGGTGCGGGTGAGCGGCGGGAGGTCTTCGCCGATCCCTTCGAACAGCTCTCGCACCTGGGCGGAGAGCTCCTCGAGTTCGGCCTCGGGGGTCTCGGCGTCGATCAGGTCGAACCGCCGCTGCAGGGCGCCCAGCGCCTCGAGGCGTCCGGGCTCGACGAGCGCGTCGACCAGGCGGAGGAACGGCTCGTAGTCGCGATACAGGTGGGCGAGCAGGATCGCCGAAGGCACGTCGGACTCTTCGATGCTGAGCGCCGCTGCCTCGCGGGACAGCCCCACGTGCCCGCCCGCACGGGCCTTTGCGAGGCGCTCCCGGCGCTCGGTGAGCAACGCGATCTGGGCGGCGAGATCGCGGTCGGCCGCTTCCAGCACCTCCTCGTCGGCCTGCGGGGAGGGGTCGGCGGCGAGCGCGCCGGCCGCGGCGAGGCTCAGCCCTGATCCGGTCAGCTGGCGGATCCTCAGCGCCGTGACCAGATCGTCGGCCGAGTAGTCGCGGTACCCGTTGGCGCGCCGGGGCGGTTCCGGCAGGGCGCCTGCCTGGTGGTAGTAGCGGATCGTGCGCACGCTGACGCCGGCGAGATCGGCGAGCTCGGCGATGCGCATCAGGGGCTCTCCGTTCCGAGTCGGCGCAGGCGGCGGGTGAACACGGCGGCCACGACGGTGAGCAGCCACAGCCCGGCGAGCACCGCCGCGGTGAGCTCCAGGCTGCCCAGTTCGATGAGGACGGAGGCGAATCCGATGCCCATGGCGGGCACCAGGGTCATGATGGCGTTCTGGGCACCGAGCACGGTGCCCCGTCGGCCCTCCTCGACCGTCTCGACGAAGGTCAGCCCCACCACGGCATTCAGGGACCCGGCTCCCAGGCCCACGATCGCCGAGCCGATGAGCACGACCACCGTGGACTCCAGCGTAGCGAGCACGGCAAGGCCCGCCGCGAGCACCAGCATCCCGGCGATCAGCCAGGCCCGACGTGGCAACCGGGTGCCGGCCGCGGCGAACAGGCCCCCGCCCACCAGCATCCCGGCGGCCAGGGCGCTGAGCACGAAGCCCACCGCCTCCCCCTCGCCCCGGAATGCGAAGTGGACCGGGATCACCATGCCCTGGAAGGCGGCGAGCACCACTGCGAGCGCCAGGAGCAGCAGCACCAGGGCGCGCAGCAGCGGGGTGCTGGCGATGAGACGGAGACCGTGGAGCATCGCGCCGGCGCTCGAACGGAGCCCATCGGCTGGGGTCTCGGACCGCTCGTGCGCGGCGGCGCGGGCGGGGATCAGCAGGGTGAGCAGGGCGGCGAGCGCGGCGATGCCCGCGGTCACCCACATCACGGCGACGGGCTCGAGCGTGGCGACCAGCAGTCCAGCGGCCGCGGGGCCCAGCAGCATCGAGACTCCGCCGAGCGATTCGCGCAGCCCGATGAGGCGCGCAGGGTCGATGCCTCCGGCGCGGGCGAGCGCAGGGAGCATGGCGTCGCGGGCGGTGATCCCGGGGACGTCCCCGAAGGAGTTCAGCACCGCGATCACGATGAACCAGCCCACGTTCAGGCCCATCGTCAGCTCGATGATCGGCAGCAGGGCCAGGGCGAGCGCGGAGATCACATCGGCGAGGACCGCGGCCGTGCGGCGGTTGAGGCGGTCCACCAGGGCGCCCATCAGCAGCCCGGCGAGCGCCGACGGCACCGCGGCGGCGAAGGCGACCGCTCCGGCACCCAGCGGGCTGCCCGTAGTGAACAGCACCAGCAGCGGCAGCGCGATCGCGGTGACCGAGTGGCCCAGCAGAGAGGTGCCATAGGAGGCGAGGTAGGGGAGGGCGATGCGGGTCATGAGCGGCAGTCGACACGTTGACGTCGCGTCATGGTCAAGGGCCGACGGGGCTGGGCGACGCCCGTGCGTGGCGGGCGTCTCCCCCGCCGTGCGCCCCGCGCAACACAGCGGCCCTGCGGTGCGTCGCTCCCGGCACGACCCCTGCCGCAGGCGATCACTCTCTGGAAGGCTCCTGCCATGACCGCACACCAGCACACCCCACAGCACGACCATCCTGCCGAGCACCTTTCCCCCACCGAGTACTGGGAGCAGCGCTACTCCGGCCGCGAGCCGATCTGGTCCGGGAAGGTCAACGAGACCATGGCGTCCGTGGTCCGCGACTTCGCCCCCGGCGCCTCTCTCGATCTCGGCTGCGGGGAGGGCGGGGACGTGCTGTGGCTGGCCGAGCAGGGCTGGCAGGCCCACGGCCTGGACATCTCCGCCACCGCCGTCGGCCGCGCCCGGGAGGCCGCCGCGGCACGGGG
The DNA here is from genome assembly GCA_030457675.1 of Brachybacterium sp. GTDB lineage: Bacteria > Actinomycetota > Actinomycetes > Actinomycetales > Dermabacteraceae > Brachybacterium. Next base: position 7,531 of record JAKDUN010000081.1, read on the forward strand.
CCTGGGTAGCGCGACCTTCACCGCCACGGACCTCAGCGCCTGGGAGCCGGAGCCGCGCAGCGCGGACCTGGTCACCGCCTCGTTCTTCCAGTCGACCGTGGCGCTGGACCGCACCGCGATCCTGCGCCGCGCCGCCTCCGCGCTGCGGCCGGGCGGGCACCTGGTGGTCACCTCCCACGCCGCACCGTCCTCCTGGGCTCCCGACCATCCCGCGAGGATGGTCAGCATCGACGAGGAGCTCGAGCAGCTCGCCCGGCCCGTCGAGGACTGGACCGTCGTCACCGCGGAGGAGCGGCCGCGGCCTGCGCTGGATCCCGAGGGACATGCGGGCGAGCACCTGGACGCGGTACTGGTGCTGCGCCGACGGGAGGCAGCGGGAGCGCGCGTCAGTGCGTGATCGTGGTCTGCTGGTAGAGCGTCAGCACGGGCTTACCCTCGCGCAGCGTGTAGTGGGTCGCCATCAGGGCGATGAACGGCTCGTCCTCACCATCCCGCGAGGCGGTCGCCCGATACACCAGGGCGGCGCTGTCCTCCCCCGTCGGGACCAGGCGGGCGGCCTCGAGGGCGAAGGTGCTCCAGGCCGGGGCGGCGTTCAGGGACGCGGCGATCGTCTCCCGGTCCAGCACCATGCCGTTGACCAGGATCATCAGCGCATCCGCCGTCATCAGCTCCCCATAGAAGGTGCCGCCCTCGTGGCGGGTGAGAGCTTCCCAGCCGCGGCGCTCCAGGGCGAGCAGGGCGTCCAGGGTCAACGGATGGTCACTCATGAGATCGCCTCGGCTCTCGGGTGGCGTCGTCGTCCTGGATCAGTACGGTACCGCGATCGACCGGACAGGCACCCACCCCTCACGGCAGGATCGCGTTCGTGCACCCGCCGTCCACGCGCAGCGACGAGGCACGAGACGCCCTCTTCAGGGACAGCGCCGTGATGGTCGGCCTGCAGCCGTGAGAAGGCGCCTCGGCGAGGGACCGAAAGCGGGATCCCGGCCTGCGAACCGGCGGGCTCTGCTCTTCTGCTCGTGGCCGACTGCTGGTCTTCAGCAACGGTGGCGGCGACGACGCAGAAGGGCGGGCACCGACCGCGTCGGCGCCCGCCCCCCACCAGCCTCGCTCAGCCCTGCGCGGCCAGGGCCTGCTCGTACCACTCGAAGGCGGCCTGTGGATCATCCACCGTGGTGCCGTCCACGCCGAGCGCCACGGCGCGAGCCATGTCCTCCGCGGAGCGCACCGGCCAGGCGTGCACCCGTCGGCCCGCGGCCTGCTGGGCGGCCACCATCTCAGGCGTCAGCCCCTCCCATCCGGAGTGGATGCTCGAAGCCCCGGTGCGCTCGAGCAGGGAGTCCAGGCCCTCGGGGTGCTTCTCCTCCACCGGCAGGCGATGCAGGATGATGCCGCGGGGGATGTGCGGGACCGGATCCCGGGCGTGCGCGAGGGCGTCGGCGTTGAAGCTGGTCAGGTAGATGCGTCGGGACGCCTCGGGATGATCACCGAGCACGCCGTCCAGCAGCGGCACCACGGCCGGATCCTTGATCTCCACCTGCAGGCGCACGGTGGTGGCCGCGAAGATCTCCTCGAGAGTGTGCACACGGTGCCCACCGCGCAGCGGCACCCGCTGGATCTCCTCCAGGGTCATCAGGGAGACGTCGCCGAGATCGCGACCGGTATCGTCGGCCGCGATGCGGTCCAGGGTCGCGTCGTGGACCACCACGAGGCGGCCGTCGGCGCTGGGGCGGATGTCGAGCTCGAGCTCCGGGCATCCCCTCTGCTCGGCCTGCTGGAACGAGGCGATCGTGTTCTCCAGCGTGTGGGCCATCGCGCCGCGGTGCCCCACGATCGTGAACGCGTCGCTCTCGGTGGATGTCCCAGTGTCATGCGCGCCGGCGATGCTCATCATGGGCGCCATCGTTCCAGGCCCGGAGTGCTCGATCGAACCCGTCCTGCACCGCGGACCCGGACTCCTCAGAGGCCGACGAGCGCCACCACCACGAAGGTCACCACGAGCGAGAGCGCGACGGCCAGGTTGCTGCGCCAGGTGGGGGCCTGCTCGTTGACGTCGGCAGCCGCGGGGACCGCCGGGATCTGAGCAGTCTCGGCGCCGGCCTGCAGTTCGTGGCCGACGGTGACGTCGTGACGCGTTTCCATACGGGGTCCCTCCTTTTCGCTGTGTTGAGAGCACAGTGCACAGACCTGGATATGGCCTGATCAGGTGCGGTGTCCTCGCGCGCCTTCTGTGCTCGTGACAAGAGTAGAGCCGCTGGTGACCCCCTGAAAAGAGGTACGACGCCGGGGTCAGCGGGATCACATCTCCCTCCTCTGCACCGTCTCCGACAGGGCTAGGCTCCGGAGTGACGCACGCCGTGCAGCGCTCCGACCCGTCGGCCGTTCCCACCGACGGCGCAGCGCCAGGAGAGGAGCTGTGATGACCACCCTGACCGACCGCATGACCTCCGCCTTGGAGCAGTATTCGGCCTGGCAGGAGCCGATCCTCGAGGACCTCCACCGCCACCCGGAGCTGTCGATGCTCGAGGAGCGCACCCGCGAGATCGTCGCCGAGCACCTCACCGAGAGCGGATTCACCGTCCAGCACATCGGCGGCGGCGTGGTGGGCGTACTCGAGAACGGCGAGGGACCCGCCGTGCTGCTGCGCGCGGACATCGACGGACTGCCGGTGAAGGAGGCCTCCGGCCTGCCCTACGCCTCCGAGCACACCCAGACCGGCGCCGACGGGAAGAAGCAGCCCACGATGCACGCCTGCGGGCACGACTTCCACACGGTCGCCGGCCTCGGCGCGGCGCGACTGCTGGCCGCGCATCGGGGCGACTGGTCCGGCACCTTCATCGCCCTGTTCCAGCCCGGTGAGGAGATCGCCGCCGGCGCCGCGGCGATGGTGGCCGACGGCCTGGTGGACAAGATACCGACGCCGCAGGCGTGCCTGGGCCAGCACGTGCTCACCTCACCGGCGGCAGGGAAGGTCGCGGTCGCACCGGGGCCGGTGCTGAGCTCCTCGGTGTCGATGCGGGTGCTGGTGCACGGCGCCGGCTCCCATGGCTCGATGCCGCATCTGGGCATCGATCCGGTGGTGCTCGCCTCCGCGATCGTCGGCAGGATCCAGACCCTGGTGGCCCGGGAGATCGCCCCCGGCGACTTCGGGGTGGTCACCGTGGGCGCACTGCACGCCGGGACCAGCGCGAACATCATCCCGGACCGGGCCGAACTGGCCCTGAACTTCCGCGCCTACAGCGAAGAGGTCCTCGATCACCTGGTCGAGGGCGTGCAGCGGATAGTGCGCGCAGAGTGCGTTGCGGCCCGCTCCCCGAAGGCACCGGAGTTCGAGCTGTTCAATCGCTATCCCGTCACCGACAACGACCCCGATGTCGCGGCCCGGGTGCGGGAGGCGTTCGAGGGGCAGCTCGGGCCGGAGCGGGTGGAGACGATGGCGCCGGTGACCGCCTCGGAGGACTTCTCCGTGATCCCGGAGGCCTTCGGGGCGCCGTACTGCTACTGGGGCGTCGGTGCCTACGCGGAAGGGCGCGAGGCGGCACCGAACCACTCTCCGCTGTGGGCACCCGATCTGCAGCCCACGCTGCGAGTGGCCACAGAGGCCGCGGCGAGCGCCGTACTCGCCCTGCTGGGCCACCGGCGCTGACGCGTCGGCCGCGAACGCGGCATCGTGGGCCTGGCGCCTGGGGTGGGCATGAAGGGGCCGAACGCAGGGGTTCCATGCCGCCCCGGAACCGGGGCCGGTGTCATGGACGGGCGGATGGTGAGGTGAGGTGGCTATATAGCCAGCTCACCTCACCATCGGCCCATCGGCGACACGTCGGCTGCGCAACCTCGCCCCCACGACCCGGCGCCACCTCCCGGCAGCAATCGGCCCCGGCAGCAATCGGCCCCGGGCAGCGGCCGGTTCGAGAGCGCTCGGCACCTGCAGCCTGCGCGTACCGTGGCTGAGTGATCGATCCGCAGTGGTGGCCGCTGGGCCTGGCCGCACTCGCCGTCCTGGCCGGTGCGGTGTCCGTGCGCACCACCGGGATGGGTTTCGCACTCCTGTCCGCCCCGTTCCTGGTGCTGGCGCTGGGTCCCATCGAGGGCATCCTGGTCACCAATGTGTGCGGGATCGTCGCCGCACTGCTGAACCTCCTCGTGATCCGTGCGGACCTGGACTGGCGGCGCGCCGCGAAGGTGGTGCCGGCCGGGATCGTCGGCACCCTCCCCGGAGCGCTGCTGGTGCTGTGGCTGCCGGCACCGGTGCTGGCGATCGCGATCAGTCTGCTGGTGCTCCTGGGGCTGCTGTTCACCGTCGGGTCGCGGTCGCTGCAGGTGCCC
>JAKDUN010000453.1 GCA_030457675.1 Brachybacterium sp.
CGGGCCTGGGGCGGGCCCCGCCGCGCGGCGGCGGCCGCCGCGCGGGCCCCGGCCTCACCCCCCCCCCCCGGCCCCCCCCCCCCCCCCGGGGGGGGCCCGACGGTCTGCGCGGAGGCACGAACAGCCTCGCCGCATTCCTGAACCTGGACGATCCACCGGAAGGACACCCCATGCTCGTTCGCTCGCTCGCCGAGGTCGAAGACACCGAAGACGACATCAAGTCGGACAACTGGCGCTCCAAGCGCATCATCCTGGGCAAGGAGAAGGTGGGCTTCTCCGTCCACGAGACCACCCTGTACGAGGGCACCGAGAGCTACTTCTGGTACGCCAACCACATCGAGGCCGTCTTCGTCACCCACGGTGAGGGCGAGATCGAGGACCTGGCCACCGGTGAGGTGCACCAGCTCGCCCCCGGCACGCTGTACCTGCTGAACGATCACGACAAGCACAAGGTGCGGGTCCGCAAGGAGATCCGCTGCGTGTGCGTGTTCAACCCGCCGGTCACCGGCCGCGAGGTGCACGACGAGAACGGCGTGTACCCGCTGATCACCGAGGACGCCTGAGCGTCGGTGCCTGAACTCAGCGCCTGAGCTCAGCGCCTGAGCGCCCGGGCCGAACGGCCCACAGGAAGGAGCCCGGCAGGACCACGGTCCTGCCGGGCTCCTTCCTGTGTTGCGGGCCGCTCAGGCGGCGGGGGACCCGCCCCTCCGGGGCGGGATCGGGCAGGCCCCCGGATCCGCTGCGCTCAAGCCGAACGCTTGCGCACGATCAGCAGGATCACGCCGATGACCAGCAGCAGGAACCCGAGAGCTCCGCCGCCGATCGCGAGGAAGATGCCGCCGAGACCGGCGAAGATGCCACCGACGGAGATGGGCGGTCCCACGGCGATGGGGCCCTGATCGCAGGAGATCTCGTACTCCCCCGCCTCCTCGGCGGTGAAGGAATCCACCGACACCCAGGTGGCCTCGTTGGTGCCGGCGTTGCTGTCCTGCGACGTGCCCTCGCCCACGGCCGGGCCATCGACCGTACAGCTCGGCGTCGGCGCGCCCTCTTCGGCGTAGACCTGCAGCGAGTCCCCCGCCTCGGCGGTGACGGTGCCGCTGCCGGAATCGAACACCTCGAGCTCGTCCAGGGTGCTCACGGCACCGCTGAAGCCGACGATCGCGAGCGCCACGCCGATGACGACGCTGAGGGCGAGGATCACCGACCCGAGGATGATCAGGATCTTCGGGGCCTTCGACGGCTTCTTCGCCGGAGCCGGCGGGGCGCCCTGCGGTGCCGGGGCGCCCGCTGGGGGCATCCCTCCCGGCCCGTAGGCCCCGTACTGCGGGGAGAGCGGGCCGGAGGAGGACTGGGGCGGCTGGGTCACGGGGATCTCCTGAGGTGGTGACGGTACGGGCCCCAGGCTAGTGCTCGCTCCGTCGCCCGACCACGCCGGCGGGCCGCGTTCCGCCTAGACTTCCGGCATGTCCGATCCCCTGGTGCTCGCCGCCGATGTCGAGACCGAGCTGGTCGAGAGGAAGTCCCGTTTCCTCACCCGCCTGTACCGCGTCCAGGGCGTGGAGCAGGCCGATGCGCTGCTGCGCAGCGCCCGCACCCAGCATCCCGATGCCCGTCACCACTGCACCGCGCTGGTGCTGAGAGAGACTGCGGAGCGCGCCGAGATGCACCGTTCGAACGACGACGGCGAACCGTCGGGGACGGCCGGGATGCCGATGCTGCAGTCCCTGCTGCACGCCCGGCTCGTGGACACCTTCGCGATCGTGATCCGCTATTTCGGCGGGGTGAAGCTCGGCGCGGGAGGGCTGGTGCGCGCCTACACCGCCGGGGTGGAGCAGGCGGTGGCGGCGGCCTCCCTGCGTCGGCGCACCGAGCTCGTGGTGGCCCGGATCGAGGTGCCGCCGGCAGAGGTGGGGATCGCGGAGAACGCGGTGCGCCTCTGGGCCGCCGCCCACGGCGCGAGCGTCGAGCCGACGCAGTACTCCTCCCGCAGCGCACTGCTGACGGTGCTGGTCGCTCCCGAGGATCTCGAGGAGCTCGCAGCGGACACCGCACGCTGGTCCTCCGGCCGACGCACGGTCGAGGAGGCGGGGCGGCGCACGGTCGACGTCCCGCTCTGAGCAGCCGGGCAGC
>JAKDUN010000082.1 GCA_030457675.1 Brachybacterium sp.
CGTGGTCACCTCCACCACCCACAAGACTCTCGCCGGCCCCCGCGGCGGACTCATCCTCACGAACGAGCCGGAGATCGCCAAGAAGGTGCGCTCGGCCGTCTTCCCCGGCCAGCAGGGCGGTCCGCTCGAGCACGTGATCGCCGGCAAGGCGGTGGCCTTCAAGATCGCCGCGACCGACGACTTCCGCGATCGCCAGCAGCGCACCCTCACCGGTGCCGCGCTCCTCGCCGAACGCCTCACCCGGCCCGATGTCACCGCGCACGGGATCACGGTGCTCACCGGCGGCACCGACGTGCACCTGGTGCTCGTGGACCTGCGCGACTCGCCGCTGAACGGGCAGCAGGGAGAGGATCTGCTGGCCGCCGTCGACATCACCGTCAACCGCAACGCGGTGCCCTTCGACCCCCGACCGCCGATGGTCACCTCGGGGCTCCGCATCGGCACCCCCGCCCTCGCCAGCCGCGGATTCGACCGGGACGACTTCCGTGAGGTCGCCGACCTCATCGCCGAGACCCTGATCGCCGGCGCCCGCGCCGCGACAGGTGACGGCGAGGAGGTCTCCGTGGACGACGCGGTGCTGTCCGGCCTGCGCGACCGCGCCCGCGGCCTGGCCGCCGCCCACCCCCTGTACCCCGACCTCACCGAGATGGGAGCCTGACATGGCCCAGATGCTGCCCGAGCACCCCGAATTCCTCTGGCGCAACCCCGAGCCCGCCGCCGGCTACGACGTCGTCATCGTCGGCGGCGGCGGCCATGGACTCGCCACCGCCTACTACCTGGCCAGCGTCCACGGGATCACCAACGTGGCGATCCTCGAGAAGGGCTGGCTGGCCGGCGGCAACATGGCCCGCAACACCACGATCATCCGCTCGAACTACCTCTGGGACGAGTCCGCCGGGATGTACGAGAAGGCCCTGAAGCTGTGGGAGGGATGGCCCGAGGAGCTCGAGTACGACTTCCTGTTCTCCCAGCGCGGCGTCATGAACCTCGCCCACACGCTGCAGGACGTCCGCGACTCCGAGCGGCGGGTGTACGCCAACCGCCTGGGCGGGATCGACTCGCAGTGGCTGACCCCGCAGGAGGCGCAGGAGGTCTGCCCGATCCTCAACGTCGCCGACGACATCCGCTACCCCGTCCTCGGGGGCACCTACCAGCCCCGCGCCGGCATCGCCAAGCACGATCACGTCGCCTGGGCACTGGCCCGCAAATGCGACGAGATGGGCGTGGACATCATCCAGAACTGCGAGGTCACCGGGTTCGTCAAGGACGGCGACCGGGTCGTCGGCGTGGAGACCAACCGCGGACGCATCAACGCCGGCAAGGTCGGGCTCGCCGCCGCCGGCAGCTCCTCCCTGCTGGCCGACCTGGCGGGATTCCGCCTGCCGATCCAGTCCCATCCGCTGCAGGCGCTGGTCTCGGAGCTGTTCGAGCCGGTCCACCCCACCGTGGTGATGTCCAACCACGTGCACGTGTACGTCTCCCAGGCGCACAAGGGCGAGCTGGTCATGGGCGCCGGGGTCGACACCTACAACGGGTACGGCCAGCGCGGCTCCTTCCACGTCATCGAGGAGCAGATGGCCGCCGCGGTCGAGCTGTTCCCGATCTTCGCCCGGGCGCACGTGCTGCGCACCTGGGGCGGGATCGTCGACACCACCCTGGACGCCTCCCCCATCATCTCCACCACGCCGATCGACGATCTCTTCGTCAACTGCGGCTGGGGCACCGGCGGGTTCAAGGCCACCCCGGCAGCGGGCATGACCTTCGCCCACACCATCGCCACCGGCTCGCCCCACCCCCTGAACGAGGCGTTCACGCTCGAGCGCTTCGAGACCGGCCATCTCATCGACGAGCACGGCGCCGCCGCCGTCGCCCACTGAGGAAGGAGCATCCGTGCTGCTCATCGACTGCCCCCACTGCGGACCTCGCAACGAAGTCGAGTACGCCTACGGCGGCCAGGCCCATGTGGCCCGGCCGGAGGACCCCTACGCGCTGGACGACCGCGAGTGGGCCGAGTACCTCTTCTACCGTGACAACCCCCGCGGCGACTACGCCGAGCGCTGGCACCACACCGGCGGCTGCCGGAAGTGGTTCAACGCCATCCGCGACACCGCCACCTACGAGTTCCGCGCCACCTATCCGGCCGGCACGTCACGTCCCGGCACCGGATCAGGTGCGCCCTCGGACGGCGCATCCTCCGCATCCTCCACGCACGAAGGAGTGCAGCCGTGACCACCACCCGCCTGGATCCCACCCGCGCCCCGGGGCACGGCATCGACCGTGACCGCGAGATCACCGTCCGCGTCGACGGCACCGAGCTCACGGGCTACGAGGGCGACACCGTCGCCAGCGCCCTGCTCGCCGCCGGGCGCCCCGGCTGCGGGCCCTCCCTCTACCTCGGCCGCCCGCGCGGCGTGCTGACCGCCGGTCTCGAGGAGCCCAATGCTCTGCTGCGGGTGCGCGGCACCCGGCCGGGAGAGGTCGACGAGTCGATGCTCCCGGCCACCACCGTCGGCATCCGCGAGGGGCTCGAGGCCGAGCACCTCAGCGGCAAGGGCGTGCTCGACCCGCGTGATGACGAAGCACTGTACGACCACCGGTACGTGCACACCGACGTGCTGGTCGTCGGCGCCGGTCCGGCCGGTCTGGCCGCCGCCCGGACGGCCGCCGCCAGCGGGGCCCGCACCCTCCTGGTCGACGACCAGGCCCGCGCCGGGGGCTCCCTGCTCGGCGCCCGGACGGCCACCATCGACGACGGCGACGCCCTTTCCTGGGTGGAGCGGACCCTGCAGCAGCTGGCCGCCGCCGAGGAGTTCACCTACCTGCCGCGCACCACCGCGATCGGCAGCTACGACGCGAACTTCGTGGTCGCGGTGCAGCACCGCACCGACCATCTGCCCGCCGCCGACCGTCCCGGGGTCTCCCGGCAGCGGGTCCACCACATCCGCGCCGCTCGCGTGGTGCTGGCCACCGGCACCCACGAGCGTCCGCTGGTGTTCGCGGACAACGACCGCCCCGGGATCATGCTCGCGGGTGGGGTGCGCACCTACCTCAACCGCTATGCGACCGCCTGCGGCAGCCGCACCGTCATCGCGACCACCAACGACAGCGCCTACACCCTCGTCGAGGATCTCGTGCTGGCGGGGCTCGAGGTCGCCGCCGTGATCGATTCCCGGCCCGCGCCCTCCGCCGCCGCGCAGTCCGTGCTCGAGGCGACCGGGGTGCGCGGCATCCACGGTGCCGCCGTGGTGGGGGCCGCGGGGGACGGATCCGCCGGCCACCTCAGCGCGGTCGACGTCCGCTCCCTCGACGCGGACGGCGCACCCCAGGGCGCGAGCGAGCGGATCGAGACCGATCTGCTGGCCGTCTCCGGCGGGTTCTCCCCCGTCGTGCACCTGCACAGCCAGCGCCAGGGCCGTCTCGCCTGGGACGAGGACCTCGCCGCCTGGCTGCCGGTGGACACCGTGGCCGGCCAGCAGATGGCCGGCGCGGCCGCCGGCGCCTGGACGCTCGCCTCCACCCTGGCCGACGGCACCGCGGCCGGGACCCGGGCGGCGGAGGCCACCGGGTTCTCCTGCTCGCTGCAGGCCCCCGACGCTCCCGCCGCGGAGGTGGGCACGTTCCGCCCGCTGTGGATGGTGGCGGGGCCCGAGGGAGGACCGGAGGACTGGACCACCCATTTCGTGGACCTGCAGCGTGATCAGACCGTCGCCGACGTGGCCCGCGCGATCGGCGCTGGCATGCAGTCCGTCGAGCACGTCAAGCGGTACACCTCGATCTCCACGGCGAACGACCAGGGCAAGACCAGCGGGGTCAACGCCTCCGCCGTGATCGCGGCGCTGCTGGGAAAGGAGGGGCCGGCCGAGGTGGGCAGCTCCGGGTTCCGCCCGCCCTACGCCCCGGTCGCCTTCGCGGCGCTGGCCGGCAGGCGCCGCGGCGCCCTGTACGACGCGGCCCGGCTCACCGCTGTCCACCCCTGGCATGTCGCCCACGGCGCCGTGTTCGAGGACGTCGGCCAGTGGAAGCGCCCCTGGTACTTCCCCCGACCCGGCGAGGACATGGACGCCGCCGTGCTGCGCGAATGCGCGGCGGTGCGCACGTCAGTCGGCTTCCTGGACGGCACCACGCTGGGGAAGATCGAGATCCGCGGGGCCGACGCCGCCGACTTCCTGGGCCGCATCTACACCAACGGCTTCACGAAACTGGCCGTCGGCAAGGGCCGCTACGGGCTGATGTGCACCGAGGACGGCATGCTGTTCGACGACGGTGTGACGATGCGCCTGGCCGAGGACCACTTCTTCATGACCACCACCACCGGTGGCGCGGCGAAGGTGCTCGACTGGCTCGAGCAGTGGCACCAGACGGAGTGGCCGGAGCTCGACGTCACCTTCACCTCGGTCACCGAGCAGTGGACCACCATCGCCGTGGTCGGACCGCGCTCCCGCGACGTGATCGCGAAGCTCGCCCCCGGACTGGATGTCAGCAACGACGCCTTCGGCTTCATGGAGTTCAAGGAGCACACCCTGGCCTCCGGGGTCCCGGCGCGGATCTGCCGCATCTCCTTCTCCGGGGAGCTCGCCTTCGAGATCAACGTCGAGGCGTTCTACGGGCTCGCCCTGTGGGAGGCCGTCGCCGAGGCGGGTGCGGAGTTCGACATCACCCCCTACGGCACCGAGACGATGCACGTGCTGCGCGCGGAGAAGGGTCTGGTCATCGTCGGCCAGGACACCGACGGCACCGTCACCCCGCAGGACGCGGGCATGGAGTGGGCGGTCTCGAAGTTCAAGGACTTCCTGGGCAAGCGCTCCTTCCAGCGGGAGGACACGGCCCGCACCGACCGCAAGCAGCTGGTGGGCCTGCTGCCGCTGGACCGCACCTCGAAGCTGCCGGAGGGCGTCCAGATCATCGAGGCCGACACCCCGGTCACCCCCGACCGCGGACCGGTGCCGATGATCGGCCAGGTCACCTCCTCGTACCGCTCCGCGGTCCTGGATCGCACCTTCGCCCTCGCCCTGATACAGGACGGGCATCAGCGCATCGGCGACATCGTCCGCGCCCCTCTCGGCGGCCGCCTGGTGGACGCCGAGATCACCTCCCACATCCTCTACGACCCCGAAGGGAAGCGCCGTGATGGCTGATCGCACCCTGTCCCCGTTCACCGCCGCCCAGGCCGACCCGGTGCTCAGCACCGAGGAGGCCACCGCACTGCTCCAGTCCCGTCCCCCGGGCGAGCTGCGCCGCTCCCCCGTCTCCCACCTCGCCGCGGCGATGGCGGCCGCCGAGGTCACCGGCGAGCGCTCCGTGGCCCTGCGCGAGCTCCCGTTCACCGTCCAGATCGGACTGCGCGCCGAGCTCGGCACCCCGTCCGCCCAGGCGCTGGAGGCGGAGCTGGGGCTCGAGCTGCCTCGGCACCACGGCAGCACCACGGGAGACGCCGACGGCCTCCACGTGCTCTGGCTGGCGCCGGACGACTTCCTGGCCGTGGACGTCTCCCGAACCCAGCGCACCGGCGACGAGCAGCCCTTCGCCGCGGCGCTCGAGGGGATGCCGGGGCTCGCCGTCGACCTCTCCGGCAACCGCACCGTCCTGGAGCTGAGCGGCCGCAGCGCCCGCGCGGTGCTGGAGAAGAGCTGCCACGCAGACCTGCATCCCCGGGAGTTCCCCGTCGGCACCGCGATCGTCACCGCCCTCGGCACCGTCCCGGTGATCCTGCATCGCAGCGCCGAGGAGACCTTCCGGATCCTCCCGCGGGCGTCCTTCGCGGACTTCCTGGTGCGATGGCTGCTGGACGGCATGGAGGAGTTCGGGAGCGAGGCGATCCCATGAGCCTGAGCGTTCTGGACCTGTTCTCCATCGGGCTCGGTCCGTCCTCGTCCCACACGGTCGGTCCCATGCGGGCCGCCCGCCGCTTCGCCCGGGAGCTGGGCGACGGCGGCCCGCTGGCCGGCACCGCGGGCGTACGGGCCGAGTTCTACGGCTCGCTCGCGGCGACCGGGGTGGGCCACGGCTCCGACACCGCCGTGGTGCTGGGCCTGGCCGGCCGGGATCCCGAGACGATCGGCGCCCGGGAGGCGCCGGAGGTGGTCCGCGAGGTCGAGGAGACCGGGCGCCTCCCCCTCGACGGCACCCACGACATCGCCTTCGTCCGCGAGCGCGACGTGGTGCTGCACCAGGGCAGCTCCCTGCCCGGCCACCCCAACGGGATGCGCCTGAGCGCCCTGGATGCCGAGGGGGAGGTGCTCTTCGCGGAGGAGTACTACTCCGTCGGCGGCGGTTTCGTGGTCACCGCCGCCGAGCTGGCGGATCCGGTGCCGGACGCCCCGGAGACCCCGAAGCCCTTCCCCTTCGCGGACGGGGACGAGCTGCTGCAGCGCTGTGCGGCCACCGGCCTCTCGATCGCCGAGGTGATGCGGGAGAACGAACGGACCCGGCACTCGGACGCGGAGATCGACACCGCCTTGCTGGACGTCTGGGACGTGATGCAGGAGTGCGTGGAGAACGGCTGCACCCGAGAGCAGGAATCCTTGCCCGGACCGCTGCAGACGAAGCGTCGGGCCCCGGCCCTGCGACGCCGGCTGCGGGAGCTGGAGGCCGAGGGCCCGGGGCTCGGCAAGCACGCCACGCTCGCGGAGCTCGAGTGGGTGAACCTCTACGCGCTGGCCGTGAACGAGGAGAACGCCTCGGGCGGCCGCGTGGTCACCGCCCCGACCAACGGTGCGGCCGGGATCATCCCCGCGGTGCTCCACTACGCGATCCGCTTCCTGCACGGCGAGGCGGATCCCGCGACCGTCCAGGACAAGGTGCTCGAGTTCCTGCTCACCGCCGGCGCGATCGGCACGCTGTTCAAGCGCAACGCCTCGATCTCCGGCGCCGACGTCGGCTGTCAGGGCGAGGTGGGCTCGGCCTGCTCGATGGCGGCGGCGGGGCTGTGCGCCGTCCTCGGCGGGACCCCGACCCAGGTGGAGAACGCGGCCGAGATCGGTCTCGAGCACAACCTGGGACTGACCTGCGATCCGATCGCCGGGCTGGTGCAGATCCCCTGCATCGAGCGCAACGCCATCGCCTCGGTCAAGGCGATCAACGCGGCACGGCTGGCGCTGGCCGGGGACGGCAGCCACCGGGTCTCCCTGGACCAGGCGATCCGCACGATGCGGGACACCGGGCGGGACATGATGTCGAAGTACAAGGAGACCTCGCTCGGTGGCCTGGCCGTGAACGTGGCGGTGAACGTCCCCGAGTGCTGAGAGGCCCGGGTCACCCCGCCGCGTCGCGCAGCTCCTCGAGGCGGGCCATGTCCTTCAGCGCGGTCCAGCGCCGACCGGAGTCGATCAGGCCCTGCTTCTTCCAGCGGCTCATCACCCGCGAGACCGACTCGGGGGTGGAGCGGGTGAGCCCGGCGAGATCCGCGCGGGACAGCGGCACCTCGAGCAGGATCCCCTCGCCGCCGCGGTCCTCGCCGAGCTTGTCCGCCAGGCGCAGCAGGGTGCTCGCGACCCGCTGCTCGACGGTCGCGGAGCCGTGGGAGCCGATGTCGGTCTCGGCCCGGGCGAGACGGGCGGCGACGTCATCGAGGACCCGCAGGGCGATGCGCGGCTGCTCGGCCAGGACCGTGCGGAACGCGTCCTGATCGATGCGCAGCACACAGGTTCCCACCAGCGCCGAGGCGGTCTGGTGGTGGAACGGCTCCCCGAGCGAGCTCATCGACCCGAACAGTTCCCCGGGGACCAGGAGGTCGGTGACCGTCTCCGTGCCGTCGACGGTGACCTGGGAGAGCTTCACCCGGCCCTCGGCGACCACGTAGAGCGACTCCGCCGGTTCGCCGGCCCGGTAGATCGGGGTGTCCGGGGAGAAGGTCAGGGTGCGCATCCGCGCATCGATGCGGTCCAGCTCCGGCTCGTCCAGGCCCAGGAAGTAGGGCGCGCGGGCCAGCACGTACAGCCGCACCGGCCGCGGGCACTCGTGCGGCAGGGCGATCTCCGTGAGCGGGATCGTGCGCCGACCCTGCGGGGCGGGCCCGCCGGGCGTCTCCGAGATGGTCATGGCTCGACCCTATCCCGCCTCAACACCCCTGGTCAGATGCGATGTGCAGTTGATTGATCCCGGTCATGTCGCGGCAGCGAGAACCCTTCTAGGTTGAGAGCACATCGAGGGACAGCCCCTCGAGGACCACGATCCAGAAGGAAGGCCCACCATGACCACCACCCCCGCCACCAGAACCCACTCCCTCTTCCGGGCCAAGGGCTTCAGCTGCCCGTCCTGCGTCGCCAAGATCGAGAAGCAGGTGGGCCGCCTCGAGGGCGTGCAGAGCGTCAGCGTGAAGTTCGCCTCCGGCCGCGTCGAGGTCGACCATGACGCCTCCGTGACCACCACCGACGAGATCGTCTCCGCGATCGGCAGGGCCGGCTACGAGTCCGCCCTCTCCGCCTTATGACCCCCTGGTGGGGGGGGCGCCCCCCCCCCCCCCCCCCCCCCATTTCCCCCCGGGGGGGGCCCGCCCCCCCCCCCCCCCCCACCTCTCCCGCGTCCTGCTCCGCACCTGATCGTGAAAGGCACATCATGTCCGCTCTCATCCGTGGGCTGCGCGGCCCCTGGGGAACCCCGATCGTCGCGGGTCTCCTCATCGTCGTCGCCGCGATCCTCTCCCTGAGCATCGGGGTGAACCCCTTCGGCGCAGGCCACCATCACGGCATCGGCCTCTCGCTTGAGGGACCCACTGCCCTGGTCGCCTCCGATCTCGTCATGATCGCCGCGGCGCTGGTCGCCGGCATCCCGATCATCCTCAAGGCCGTGCGCGCCCTGATGGTCAAGGTCATCGCCATCGATCTGCTGGTCGCCATCGCCGCGGTCGGTGCGCTGATCATCGGCCAGTACTGGGAGGCCGCTGCGGTGACCTTCCTGTTCGCGATCGGTCACGCCCTCGAGGCCGGCACCATGAACCGCACCCGCTCCGCGCTCGCGGAGCTCGTCGCCGTCGCCCCCGACGTCGCCGTGGTGATGCGGGAGGGCGAGCAGGTGGAGATCTCCGCCGCCCAGGTCCAGCCCGAGGAGACCGTGCTGGTCAAGAACGGCGCCAAGGTCCCCGTCGACGGCATCGTCATCGGCGGCACCGGCGCCCTGGACGAGGCCTCGATCACCGGCGAGTCCATCCCCGTCGAGAAATCCGAGGGTGAACAGGTGTTCGCCGGCACCATCTCCCGCGGCGGCTTCCTGCAGGTGCGCGCCACCGGCATCGGCGCGGACACCACCCTGGCCCGCATCATCCACCGCGTGGAGGAGGCCCAGGACGCCAAGGCGCGCACCCAGTCCTTCATGGAGAGGTTCTCCACCTGGTACACCCCCGGCATCATCCTGCTCGCTCTGCTCACGGGGCTCGTCACCGGGAACGTCGTGCTCGCGCTGACCCTGCTGGTGATCGGCTGCCCCGGAGCGATGGTCATCTCCATCCCGGTCTCGATCGTGGCCGGCATCGGCCGCGGTGCCAAGGACGGCATCCTCATCAAGGGTGGCGAGTACCTGGAGACCAGCGCGAAGATCACCGTCGTCGCTCTGGACAAGACCGGCACTCTCACCGAGGGCACGCCCTACCTCACCGACGTCACCGTCCTGGACCCTGCCCTGGATCGCGCCGACGTGCTCGGCTGGGCTGCACGCGCCGAGGCCGGCTCCGAGCACCCGCTGGCGCGTCCCCTCATCGGCGCCGCTGCGGTCGAGGGCCTGCGCACCGATGGTCTGCCCGAGCACACCGAGCCGGTTCCCGGCAAGGGCATCGTCGCCACCCTCGAGGGCCGGCGCGTCGCCGTCGGCAACCTGCCGCTGCTGGCGGTCGAGGACATCGCCGAGGACCGTGGCGCGGCCGCCGAGGTCGACCGGCTCGCCGCACTCGGACGCACCCCGATGGTCGTCTCCCTCGACGGCCGCGTGATCGGCGTGGTCGCAGTCGCCGACCGCCTCCGCACCGATGCGAAGGAGATGATCTCCCGGCTCCACGCGACCGGCGTGAAGAAGGTCGTCATGCTCACCGGCGACAACCAACGGGTCGCCGAGGCGGTCGCCGCCGAGGTCGGGGTGGACGAGGTCCGCGCCCAGCTGCTGCCCGAGGACAAGCTCACCGTCGTCCAGCAGCTCCAGAGCGAGGGCTTCACCGTCGCGATGGTCGGCGACGGCGTCAACGACGCCCCGGCGCTCGCCACCGCCGACATCGGCGTGGCGATGGGCGCGGCCGGCACCGGGGTCGCCATCGAGACCGCTGACATCGCCCTGATGAACGATGACCTGCTGAAGCTCCCGCAGGCGATCGGCCTGGCCCGCGGCACCGTGGCGGTGATGCGCCAGAACATCGCGATCGCCCTGATCACGGTGGTGGCGCTGCTGGCAGGAGTGTTCGCCGGCGGGGTCACGATGGCGATCGGCATGCTGGTCCACGAGGGCTCGGTGCTGCTGGTGATCCTCAACGCGATGCGGCTGCTGCGCCGTCCTCGGCCGACGGGCGGGCGCCGTCCCCCCGCTCGGTCCACCGCCCCGGCACCACGAACGGCGGTGGAGGAGCAGACTGTCTGAACGGCACCACTGCCCTCGCGGCACCGGCGACCGCCCCCGACCGAAGGAGTCCTCATGTCCACCGTCTTCGTCGTCACCGCCTACGGCGGCCCCGAGGGTCAGCAGCTCACCGAGCGCACGGCACCGACCCCGCGCGCCGGCGAGATCGCCATCGCCGTCCGGGCCGCCGGGGTGAACCCCGCCGACGCGAAACGCCGCGAGGGCGCCTTCGGGACCGGCGGGCGGCTCCCCCTGGCGATGGGGCTCGAGGCCGCGGGCGTCGTCACCGCCGTGGGGGAGGGCACCGAGGGATTCGCGGTCGGGGACGCGGTGCTCGGCGCGCCGGCCCGCGGTCTCGGCGCCTTCGCCGAGCACACCGTGCTGGGCGCCTCCGGGTCCGTGGTGAAGCCTGCGGAGGTCTCCTTCCCCGCCGCCGCGACGCTCCCGGTGGCCGGGACCACCGCCTACGACCTCGTCCACCAGCTCGAGCCCGCGGCGGGGCAGACGGTGCTGGTGCTCGGCGCGGGCGGCGGCGTGGGGCAGATGGCGCTGCAGGTCGCCGCGGCTCACGGGCTCACCGTGATCGGGGTCGCCTCGGACTCCAAGCGCGCGCTGGTCGAGGCCACCGGCGCCACCTTCGTCCCCTCCGGGCCGGGGGTCGCGGACCGGGTCCGCGAGGCCGCGCCCACCGGCGTCGACGTGCTGGCCGATCTGGTGGGCGGGGAGCCGCTGCGCGAGCTAGCCCCCATGATGACCAGCCCGGCGGGGATCGTCTCCGCCGCCGACGCCGAGACCGCCGCCGCGCTCGGCGGCGGAGGCAGGGAGCGGTCCGAGGAGGCGCTGGGAGCGATCACCTCCCTCGTCCGCGACGGCCTCGTGGATCCGCACGTGGGGCAGACCCACCCGCTGGCGAAGGCGGCCGAGGCGATGGCCGCGGTGGAGTCCGGCCACTCCCGGGGGAAGGTCGTGATCATCCCCTGACCTGTGCACGGCGCCGCCTGCGCCTCCGGTAGCGTGAGGTGGATGACCTCCCCCGCAGCTGCCTCGTCCGCCGACTCCACGCAGTTCACCGACTTCTCCGACGTCGAGGCCCTCCTGCGCATCCCGCGCCTGACCTCCGTGGCCGCGAGCGACGACGGGCGGGTGGTCGCCGCGATCCAGGAGGCCGACGAGCCCGGCGCGAAGCTCGTCTCCTCCCTGTGGGAACTGGATCCGCAGGGCCGGGAGCCGGCCCGCCGGCTGACCTTCTCCGCGAAGGGCGAATCCGGCCCGCGCTTCGCCCCCGACGGCTCGCTGCTGTT
>JAKDUN010000001.1 GCA_030457675.1 Brachybacterium sp.
GCCCCGGACATGACGATGCCCCGGCTCATCCGAGCCGGGGCATCGTGGTGCGTCAGTGCGTCAGTGCGTCAGTGCGTCAGTGCGTCAGTGCGTCAATGTCTCACCGACGTCGTGGGCGTTCAGAAGCGCGGGTCGTCCCCTGCGCGCTTCTCCCAACGCTCCTCCATCTTGCGCATGAAGGCGCCGCCGTCGTCTCCGCCGGGAGCGGCGGGTCCGGCTCCTCCTCCGCCGCCACCGCCATCGGTGGTGCCCTTGCCCTCCGAGGAGCTGCCGGATCCCGTGACCGCATAGACCGCGCCCGCGAGCATGCCGATGAAGGCGATCACTCCGAGCCAGATCGCCGGAAGGCTCACCGCCAGCACGAGGACCACGAGGCCCACGACGACGGCGCCCAGGCCGATGAGAATCCGACGCCCGCTGCGTCGCGGCGGCGTCTTCGGTGCGAAAGCTCGTGCGAGGCGCGGATCGTCAGCGAAGAGCTGACGCTCCATCTCGTCGAGCATCTTCTGCTCGTGTTCAGACAGCGGCATGATCCCGCTCCTTGTCCCCGTCCTCTCGCGCCGGTCGGCGCACATCTACCGAGCGGGGATCCTGGCCCCCGTCGGCGGTCCACCTAGTTTAGGTCCTGTTCCTGAGTAATGGGAACACTCGGGGCAGGGCATCACACCACGGACCGCGATCCGCCCTCATCGGCCGTCGTGATCTCGAGTGCGCGGTCCGCCCCCAGTGGGCTGTCCGGTCGCCTCCCCTGCCGGTGAGGAAGGGAGTTCCGACCCTCTGCGCTGCGGAGCGTCGGCCGCGGCGGGGAGCGTCGATCCCCGCTCGAGGCTGCGGGATCCGAAGCGGTCGAGCGCGCGGTCCATCGCGGCCTCCAGGTCCTGCCATCCCGCCGACCGGGCGTTCAGCTCCGACTGCACCGGGGTGCCGGCGGCTGGCTCCAGATTCGAGGCCCGCACCCCGGCCAGACGGACTCGGCGCATCGCGGAGCGCTCCCGCTCCCACAGGGCGACCACCTGCTCACGGAGCCGCTCACCGCTGGAGGTGGGGTGGTCCAGGGTCGAGGAGCGGGTGATGGTGGTGCCGTCCGAGGCGCGGAGCTTGAGCACGACGGTCCGCGTCACGAAGCCGCCGCGACGCAGCTGCCGGGCGACGTCGTCCGCCATCTGCGTGATCGACCGGCGCACCGCTGTCGGGTCGGTGAGGTCCTCGTCCCAGGTCCGCTCGGTCCCCAGCGACTTGTCCCGGGCGCGATGCCCCAGCCCGGTGCGGTCACTGCCGTCGGCGAGCGCCAGGACCTCCGGTGCCCGGGGGCCCAGAGCCCGGGTCAGCGTGGAGCGCGGGATCTCCCGCAGCTGACCGATGGTGCGCACGCCGATCCGGGCGAGCGCCTCCTGCGCCTTGGGCCCGATGCCCGAGACCACCGAGACGGGCAGCGGGGCGAGGAACTCAGCAGTGCCGGCTGCGGGGACGATGAGCATTCCGTCGGGCTTGGCCCGGGCGGAGGCGATCTTCGCGACGGCTCGGGAGACGGAGCCCCCGACCGAGCTCGGCAGGCCGAGCTCCTCCCGGATCCGTCGCCGCAGCAGGTCGGCGATCTGCTCCGGCGTGCCGAACAGACGGCGTGCGCCGCGCACGTCGAGGAAGGCTTCGTCGACGCTGATCTGTTCGATGTCGGCGACCACGTCGCCGAGCACCCCCATCACGTGGTCGGAGATCCGGCGGTAGTGGTCGATCCGTGGCGGGACGACGACGAGGTCCGGGGCCAGGCGCCGAGCCGACGCCATCGGCATCGCGGAGCGGATCCCCCGGGTGCGTGCGGGATAGCTGGCAGCGGCGACCACGCCACGTGCTCCGGCGCCGCCCACCACCACGGGCAGGCCCTGCAGTCCGGGGTCGTCACGCACCTCGATGGAGGCGAAGAAGGCGTCCATGTCCAGATGCAGGATCCCGGGGATCTCCTGCGTCGACCCCGCGTCACCACGTACGTCCATCGGCACCTCCCTCGGGGGGAACTCTACCCGGGCCGCTTCCCGGCCCCCCGGGCGTTCAGCCGGCGTCGGCGAGCTCGGTGAGGTGGGTGGGCAGGTCTGCGAGCAGCCGCTGGGCGATCGCCTCGAGGTGCGCGCCGGTCCCCTCGAGGTGAACGCGCAGCAGCTCCGGATCGGGCAGGGCGGACCTCTCGCGGTCCAGCCGCATCCTCTCGGCCACCAGCGGACCCAGCTGCTCTGCCCGCTCGGCATCCTGCCCGCCGAGGCGTTCGAGCGCGGCCCATACGTTCATCGGCAGCGGGCGGCGGCGCTCGCGATTGGCCCGGGAGACCAGCACGCCGGCCCCGCGCAGCGCTGCCCGATGGACCAGTTCGAAGGCCGCGCGCGGATCGCCCTCCAGCTGTGACCGGCCCTGGCGCAGCAGGTCTCGGGCCCGCTCGAGGTCCGCTTGGTCCTGGTCGAGGCGGGCCAGGCGCAGACGCCGGGAACGCGCATCGGAGGAGACCCGCGCCGCGGCTCCTCCTCGTCGGGACATGGTGCTCGTCATCGGTCTCCCCCTCCGTGAACTCGGGGCGCTCGCTGCGCCGTCCTGATGAGGGGAACGCTATGCGCACGGTCCGACAGATGACGCGGGTTCGCGGATCCGGTGGAGGAGTGCAGGGTGGGGAGGAGCGGTCCCTGCGTTCTTCTAGAGTGGGGTGATGCCCCGCCGCGACCGCTCGCGCCGCGCTGCCTTCGCGCACCTCGGCCCACTCGACATCCCGATCCCCGTCTCGACCGGGACCGCTCGGCTGACCCAGGAGCACGACGGCTCGGTGCTGCTGGACGTCAACGGGGTCCCCTCCTCCCATCTGCATCCGGATCCCGAGCACCTGGTGTTCGAGTACATGCGCTGGATGCTGCTGGTGATCGACCGTCACCTCGCGGAGCTCCCCGCCGCGGACGCCCCGCGCACCACGGGCTTCCCGGACGGCACCCCGACCCCCGCGCCCCAGCTCGCGCACCTGGGCGGGGGCGGCTGCTCTCTCCCGCGGGCGATCGCCGCCCGCCATCCGCGCACCCGTCAGATCGTGGTGGAGATCGATGAGCTGCTCGCCCAGCAGGTGCGCGAGTGGTTCGACCTCCCCCGCTCGCCGCAGCTGCGACTGCGCATCGAGGACGCACTCCGCGCCCTCGCCTCGTGGCGCGAGGATCGATTCGATGTCCTGGTCAGGGACGTCTTCAGCGGGTCGCTCACACCCACGGAGCTCACCACGATGGAAGCGGCCGCCCACGCCGACCGGGTGCTGCGCGAGGGCGGGATCTACCTGGCCAACTGCGCGGCGCCGCCGGGCAGCGGGCTGATGGCGGACGAGGTCGCCACCCTCTCCGCCGTCTTCGGGCACGTCGGCGTCATCGCCGAGCCCGCCCATCTCTCGGGCAAGCGGCGGGGGAACTGCGTGCTGCTTGCCTCCCGGCGACCGCTCCCCGAAGGCATCGACCGCGACCTGCGCTCCGATGCGGTCTCGGTGCGACTGGCGCGCCGGCCCCAGGTCGAGGCGCTCGCCCGCGCCGGACGCGTGCTGCGCTCACGCTGACACCACGCTCACGCCGACACCGCGCTCACGCCGAAGCCCCCCGGGCCGCGGGAGGGCCCGACGACGACGGACCGGGCAGGAGCGCGATGCTCCTGCCCGGTCCGTGATATTGACGGGTTGCCGTCGATCAGACGGGACGAACCTGCTCGGCCTGAGGCCCCTTGTCGCCCTGGCTGACCTCGAACTCCACGCGCTGTCCCTCGTCGAGGGCGCGGTAGCCGTCCATGTCGATCTTGCTGTGATGCACGAAGACGTCTGCGCCGCCTCCGTCGATCTCGATGAATCCGTAGCCCTTTTCGGCGTTGAACCACTTGACCGAGCCCTGTGCCATACCTGTCACCTTCTGTGTCGTCCTTCATCGATCGCACAACGCGATCGCGGTGCCGCGTGAAGCCGTCCCCCGCCGGAGCGGGTGGCGTCAGGTGCAAGCCGTACTGCCGTGCCGAGGCACCGTGGTCGGACTGTCCTGCCGGACCTGCATCACCGCAACACCGTCATTCTGTCATGACCGTGGCCCGGTTCACACGGAGATGGCCGGGACCCGATCACGAAGAGGTAACGAACTGCGGCGCTGCGGCGCTCCTCGGGGCCCCGAGGGGGCCGCCCCGGCACTCACAGCGACGGCGGCTCCTCCGGAGAGTCGCCGTCGTGGTCGGCGAGGAAGCGCTCGAAGTGCTCGCCGATCTCATCGGCCGTCGGGAGGTCCATCGTGGTCGCCAGCGGCGAGGCCTCCTCGCTCTCGCCCATGGAGTCGTACTGCTCCTCGAGCGCGCCGACGATCTGTCGCACCTCCGCGTTCTGCTCGATGGACCCCTGCAATGCCACCGTGGCGGCGTCGGTCAGGTCCCCGAGATGGACCAGTGGGAGGTCGAGATCCGCCGCCTCGCTGACTCGGCGCAGCAGTGCCAGCGCACCGGCCGGGAAGTCGGTGCGAGCCAGGTAGTGCGGGACCTGGGCCGCATACCCCATCGCGGGATGCCCCGCCTTGCCCAGTCGGTGCTCGAGCAAGGTGCTGAAGGCCGCCGGGATCTCCAGCTCAGGGCGTCCGTCCTCCCCGAGGTCGGGCGTGGTCCCCGGGGCCGGCGTGGCCCGGGCGCCCGGCCTGCCCAGCAGCGAGGTATCGCTGGCATGGGCGAACAGGCCGATGGGGCGGGTGTGGGGCACAGCCATCGGCACCCCCTGCATGCCCACCACCCGCTCGACGTCGAAGAACTCCACGAGGTCGATCAGGGCCTCGGCGAGACGGCGCCACTGCAGGTCCGGCTCGGGGCCGTCGAGGAAGAGGAAGGGACGATCCCGCTCGTCGTACATCAGCGAGAGCGTGAGCTCGGGGACCTCCACGTCCACGAAAGAGGTGCCGTCGAAGGTCGCGTGCGGGCGAGCGCCGCGGTAGTCGAGCAGCTCGTCGGTCTCGAAGGAGACCAGACGCAGATGACGCAGCTCGTCCCGCAGATAGGTGGCGGCGATGCGGCAGGCATTGCCGGCGTCGACCATCCCGGGCAGCGCGTGCACCAGCGTGAGCCCGGTGCGCGGCACGGCCTCCAGCACCTCGGTCGACTCGAACCGATACAGATCCCGAGGGTCTCGCATCATGGCTCCTCCCTCGCGGCCGACTGGACGTGGATCACCTGATGGCACGCGAACCCAGGCCCGTCCACCATAATGGACCACCGTGCTTCGCTGATCCGGGGTCCACCGGACGGGGGCGCAGCATGAGGACGCACAGGGTGAGAGGCAGGGCCGTGGACGACGCTGAAGAACAGATCGCCCGGGAGATCGCACGCGAGCAGACGAATGCCGACCGTCTCTACCGACGGCTGGATGAACTGATCGCCCAGGTGGAACGCAATCTCGAACAGATCCAGGGATCGCAGCACGCCTCGACCCACCAGAACCGCTCCGAACGCGACTCGTTCATGGCGATGTACGAGGACCGCCTCGCACTGTTGCGCTCCGTATCCCGCAGCCTGGTGTTCGGTCGCCTGGACATGGACGACACCGCCCGTCACTACATCGGCCGCATCGGCCTGTTCACCAACGATCGGGAGCAGCTGCTGGTGGACTGGCGCGCCCCTGCGGCGGCCGCGTTCTATCGCGCCACCAGCACCGACCGGCAGTCGGTGCGGCTGCGACGGCACCTGATCAATCGGGGCCGCGCCGTGGTCGGGCTCGAGGACGACGTCCTGGACCAGTCCGTGCTCGAGGATCCCGATCACGACGTCGTGCTCCAGGGCGAGGGTGCGCTGCTCGCGGCCGTCTCCGGGAAGCGCACCGGACGTATGGGCGACATCGTGGCGACCATCCAGGCCGAGCAGGACCGCATCATCCGCTCCGAGAGCCGCGGCGTGCTGGTGGTCCAGGGCGGTCCCGGCACGGGCAAGACCGCCGTCGCGCTGCACCGCGCGGCATACCTGCTGTACACCCACCGTCGGCGGCTGGAGCACATGGGGGTGCTGATCATGGCCCCCACCCCCGGGTTCCTTCGCTACATCGAACGGGTGCTGCCGAGCCTCGGCGAGTCCGGCGTCGTGATGCTCACCCCCGGCGAGATGTTCCCCGGGGTCGAGACCTTCCTGCACGACGAGGACACTGTGGCACGCCTCAAGGGGGACGCCGCGATGGCCGAGCTCCTCGGCCGCGCGGTCAAGCAGCGTCAGGTGGTCCCCGGCACCGACGTCCACCTGCGCATCGACGGCACCCCGATCACGCTCACCCGGGATGCGATCCGCTCGGCGCGGCGGGAGGCCCGCGGGACTCACAAGCCGCACAACACCGCCCGTGCGGTCTTCGTCCGCGCAGCGATGGACCGCCTGGCCGAGAGCTACGAGAAGGCATTGCGCGCGCAGGGGCACACAGTCATACCGGAGGATCGGCCGGACCTGCTCTCAGATCTTCGCAACGATCCGGAGATCAAGCGCCAGCTGAACCTGGCCTGGCTCCCCTACACCCCGCAGGGCTTCCTGCGGATCCTGTTCTCGCGGCCCGACCGGCTGCGGCAGGCCGCTCCCCGTTCGCTCGCGGACCAGGTCGGTCTGCTGGTCCGCCCCAAGGACTCGCCCTGGACGGTCGAGGACGTCCCACTGCTCGACGAGGTCGCCGAGCTGCTCGGCGAGGACTCCGCACCGGCGGAGGCACGGGCGCGGGATGACGCCGATCGTCGACGCTCGGAGGTCGAGTACGCCCGCAAGGTGATCGAGAACATCGACACCTCGGGGATGATCCGCGCCGAGGACCTCGCCGATCAGGTCGGCCATGTCCGTGACGGCCGGACCCTGGCCGAGCGCGCCTCCGCCGAGCGGAGCTGGACGTACGGCCACGTCGTGGTCGACGAGGCGCAGGAGCACTCCCCCATGAGCTGGCGGGCCCTCATGCGACGGGCACCCACCAAGTCGTTCACGGTGGTGGGCGATGTCGCCCAGACCTCCTCCGCCGGCGGCACCGACTCGTGGGCCGACGCGCTCTCCCCCTACATCCAGGATCGACTCCAGGTCGAGCACCTCACGGTCAACTACCGCACTCCGGCCCGGATCATGGACCGTGCGGTGGCGATGGCGCAGGCGCACGATCTGCCGGTGACGCCGGTGAGCTCCGTGCGCGAGGGCGAGCGGGCCCCGGTGATCGAGCGGACCACGCCCAGCGAGCTCGCCGCGCACACCGCCGAATCGGTGGCGGCCGTCCATGGGGAGCGCCTGGGCCGGATCGCCGTGATCGCGGCGCAGGAGCGTCTCGGCGCCCTCCTGGCCGCCCTGCGCTCGCAGGAGTCCCTGCCGGTGATCGGCGCCGGATCTGCGGGTGTGGACGACGAGATCGCGGTGATGACCGCTCAGGACGCCAAGGGCCTCGAGTTCGATGCCGTGGTGATCGTGGAACCGGCGGAACTGGTCGACGCCCACGGCGCCGGGGACCTGTACGTGGCGATGAGCCGCTCCACCCAGCATCTCGGGCTGATTCACACACGGGAGCTCCCCGCCGGCATCGCGGAGTGAGCGCTCCGGCCGCCTCCCGGAGCAGGGATCGGCGGCCGTGGCTTCCCCTCCACGACCGCCGATCAGGTGTGCGCTGCGTGAGCGCACGGGGGATATCTTATGCACAACCGCCGGTGGTCCCGCACCACATCCGCGATGTGGAAGGAATCCGCCCGCGCCGCGTGTGATCGGACACGTCACGCCGCGCGACCGGCGACCTCAGGCGCTCGGCTCCTCCACGGGGCCTCCGCCCCGCGGCGACTCGGCGCGCAGTCGCGCGATCGCCGCCTCGAAATCCTCCAGCGATTCGAAGCCCCGATAGACACTCGCGAAACGCAGATAGGCGACCACATCCAGCTCCTGGAGCGGCTGCAGGATCGAGAGCCCGACCTGATGGGCATCGATCTCCGCGAGCCCGCTGGAGCGGATGCTCTCCTCCACGCGCTGGGCGAGCATCGCCAGCTGGTCATCGCTGACCGGACGCCCCTGACAGGCCTTGCGCACTCCGGAGATCACCTTGGCCCGACTGAACGGCTCGCTGACCCCGGAGCGCTTGAGCACAGAGAGGGACGCCGTCTCCGAGGTGGAGAAGCGTCGGGAGCAGTTGGGGCACTGACGCCGCCGGCGGATCGTCGCGCCGTCGTCGGACGTGCGGGAATCGACGACGCGGGAGTCGGGGTGGCGGCAGAACGGGCAGTGCATCCGCCCAGAATACCGGCCCCGCGCCCGCTCAGCGGGTCGCCCCCTCCCGGACGGGCAGCTCGATCTCCTGACCGGCGGTGACGCGGCCGGTGGGCAGCTGGTTGTGCAGGCGCACCTCGGAGACGTACTCCTGTGCGCCCATGCCCTCCGGCGCGTACTGCTGGGCGTAGCCCCACAGGGTGTCGCCGGCCTCGACGGTGATCGTCTCGGGCTGCGCATCCTCGGTGCCCGCCAGTGCGGGCAGGTCGACCGACAGCAGGACGGCGGCGGCCACCAGCAGGCCGAGGACGAAGGCGACCACCGTGACGGCCTGGCGCCCGCGACGGGTCGGCTCGAGTCGAACGCGCGCTCGAGGACCGACCTCATGGCGAGGCGTGCTCTGCGACGGGAAGCGAAGGACCGTGGCGATATCGGTACGCATATCCGAACTCCTGTTCGATCGAATGTCTGTGCGACTGTAACCCCAACTGCTCGCGACACGCAACAGAAACCTCGAACACATGTTTGGCTTCTGGTCCGCACCGCCCTACGCTGGGTGACAGGACAACGGAACCGCACGGGTCCGACAGACGACGCCAGGAGGCCGCACGATGATGCCGAGCACCCCCAAGCCGATCCCGCTCCGCGGCGAGGCTCCGGTGGACGAGCGCACGGCGGGCCTCTCGCGTCGTCAGCGGCTGATCCTGGAGACGATCAACGACGCGGTGGCCGCGCACGGCTACCCGCCCACCATGCGCGAGATCGGCGATGCGGTCGGTCTGACCTCGTCGTCGTCGGTCGCCCATCAGCTGCAGTCGCTCGAGCGCAAGGGGTTCCTGCGTCGTGACCCCAAGCGCCCACGAGCGATGGAGGTGGTGATGCCGGATGCGGACGACGCCCCGGCTCCGCCGTCGTCAGCGCCGGAGCCTGAGATCATCCCGAACTCGGTGACCGTCCCCCTGGTGGGCCGTATCGCCGCCGGCGTCCCGATCACGGCCGAGGAGCATGTCGAGGACGTCTTCACCCTGCCCCAGCGGCTGGTGGGCGACGGTGACCTCTTCCTGCTCCAGGTGGTCGGGGACTCGATGATCGACGCCGCCATCTGCGAGGGCGACTGGGTGGTCGTGCGCTCACAGAACACCGCGGAGAAGGGCGAGATCGTGGCCGCGATGATCGATGGCGAGGCGACGGTGAAGACCTTCGTGCAGCGCGACGATCACGTCTGGCTGATGCCGCACAACCCGGCCTTCGCCCCGATCCTCGGCGATCACGCCGAGATCCTCGGGAAGGTCGTGGCGGTGCTGCGAGCGGTCTGAGTCCCGGAGGCGGGAGCCTCCGCCGTCCGCCCTGCCGACGGCGGTCGCTCAGCCGTCCGCGAGGCGTCGAAGCGCCGCCAGCGCGACCTCCGGGTCTGTCGTCGGCCACAGCGGTGGCATGGATTCCCGCAGGAAGCCCCCGTAGCGCGCCGTCGCCAATCGCGGATCCAGCACCGCGACCATGCCGCGGTCCTGATCGGAGCGGATGAGGCGGCCGGCACCCTGGGCGAGCAGCAGCGCCGAGTGCTGCGCGGAGATCGCCATGAAGCCGTTGCCGCCGTGGCGCCCGATCCGCTCCTGCCGGGCCGCCGTCAACGGATCATCCGGGCGGGGGAACGGGATCCGGTCGATGGTGACCAGTCGCAGGGATCGCCCCGAGACGTCGACGCCCTGCCACAGGGTGAGGGTGCCGAAGAGGCTCGCATCCTCCTCCTCCCGGAAGGTGCGCACCAGATTCGCCATCGAGTCCTCACCCTGCACGGCGATCGTCAGATCGAGCCGGGCGCGCACGTGCTCGGCCGCGAGCTCCGCGCCGCGGCGTGAGGAGAACAGGCACAGCGCTCCCCCGTGCGAGGCCTCGACCAGCTCCGTGAGATGGTCCAGCATCGCCGGGGAGGGGCCGTCCCGGCCCGGTGCAGGCAGATGCCGCGCGGTGTAGAGGATCCCCTGGCGGCGGTACTCGAAGGGGCTGCCCACATCGAGTCCCGCCCACGCGCTCGAATCCGGCAGCGGTGGCAGCTCATCCTCCGCCACCCGGTCCCGGCGGGCCAGGCCCACCTCCCCGGCCGCCGGTTCGAAGCGCCCCCCGAGCGCAAGGGTCGCGGAGGTGAGCACCGCGGTGCGCTCCTCGAGGATCGCCCCGCGCATCGCGGCCGCGACGCTGAGCGGGGCCACCTGGATGCTGGAGCGTCCGGTCGCTGTGGAGTGCGAGACCGAGACCACGTCGTCGTCGCCCGGAGCGGCCAGGCGCTCGCAGACGTCGATGATCTCCTGCAGATTCGCGCGGACGGTCTTGCGGGCCCCCGCGGACGCCTCGTCCCCGGCGTCCTTCGCCTCGGAGTGCGCCGTGCGCGCCTCGACCCGCAGCTGCGTGACCGCATCGGCGAGACGCTCGGGCAGCTCGCCGATGACCCGCCCGTCGGGAGCGAGCTCGAGGGACTCGCGCAGCTCCTCGGAGGCGTCGTCCAGAGCGGTTCCGGCCACGCCGAGCCCACGCAGGTCGCGGACCGTGCCGCGCAGCATGCCCGGAGTCAGCACATCGGTGACGGCGCTGGTGACGCGGGTGGAGAGGTCATGGGCCTCATCGAAGACGACGACGTCGTGATCGGGGATGATGCCGTGGTTGTCGAAGGAGTCGATGGCGAGCAGGGCGTGGTTGGTCACCACCACGTCAACCTCCCGGGCCAGCTCCCGGCTGCGCTCGGCGAAGCAGTCCTCGACCATCGGGCAGCTGCTGCCGATGCACTGGTTGCCGGTCACCGACACCTGGCGCCAGGCGCGGTCGGAGACGGCGTCCTCGAGGGAGTCGCGGTCCCCGCTGTCGGTCTCCTCGGCCCATTCGCGCAGACGCCGCACCTGCTGCCCCAGCCGCTCCCCGCCGCCGCGGGCCGGATCCGCGGAGGCCTCGGCGAACAGGGCACCGGGTTCGATGTCGACCGGGTAACCGCCAGCGATCTTGTGCTTGCACAGATAGTTCGCCCGTCCCTTGAGCAGTGCGTAGGTGGGAGTGCGAGGCAGGTGCGGGGCGAGCGCCTCGACCAGGCGCGGCAGGTCCTTGCGGACGATCTGGGTCTGCAGCGCGATGGTGGCGGTGGAGACCACCACCGGCCGACCGCTGACCAGGGCCTGGCGTATCGCAGGGACGAGATAGGCAAGCGACTTGCCGGTGCCGGTGCCGGCCTGCACCAGCAGGTGTCGGCCCCCGGACATGGCGAGATCGACGGCTTCCGCCATCGACTGCTGGCCCTGCCGGGGCGCCCCGCCGATCGCCGTCACGGCGGCATCCATCAGTGTGGACAGCGGGACGTCACCCGCCGTGGGAGCGACGGGGTGAGTGGGCGCAGCGGTCATCCGTTCAGGGTATCCGCGCCCCGGGCGGGCGCTGCTCAGGAAGCACTGCGCAGCTCTGCGGCGAGCGCCTCATCCACGCGGGCACGGAGGCGGGTGCCCTCCATCAGGTGCTCCTCGGCGAGCACCTCGCCGGTGCTGTGGACCCGGGAGATCAGGTCCCCGCGGGAGTAGGGCACCACCAGGTCCACCTCGACGGCAGGCCGGGGCAGGTGCTCGGCGATCAGCTCGCGCAGCTCCTGCATCCCCAGGCCGGTGCGGGCGGAGACCACCAGGCTCTCCCCGACCTGGCTGCGGAGCCGAGCGATGGTCTCGGGCTCGGCGAGATCCGCCTTGTTCAGCACCACGATCTCGGGCACGTCGAAGCCCTCGACCTCCCCGAGCACCGTACGCACCGCGGTGATCTGTCCCTCCGGGTCCGGATGGGAGGCATCGACCACGTGCAGCAGGAGATCCGAGTCGCCGACCTCCTCGAGGGTGGAGCGGAAGGCCTCGACCAGCTGGGTGGGCAGGTGCCGCACGAAGCCCACGGTGTCCGCATAGGTGTATTCGCGACCATCCGGGGTGCTCGCGCGCCGCACCGTCGGATCCAGGGTCGCGAACAGAGCGTTCTCGACCAGCACCCCGGCACCGGTGAGCCGGTTCAGCAGTGAGGACTTGCCGGCGTTGGTATAGCCCGCGATCGCGACCGCCGGGATCCTGTGGCGCTTGCGATCGGCACGCTTGGCGTCGCGGCCCGGGGCCATCGCCTTGATCTCGCGGCGCAGCTTCGCCGCGCGGTCACGGATGCGCCGACGGTCCAGTTCGATCTTCGTCTCGCCCGGGCCGCGCGATCCCATGCCGGCCCCGGCTCCGCCCACCTGGCCACCGGCCTGGCGGGACATCGACTCGCCCCAGCCGCGCAACCGCGGCAGCAGGTACTCGAGCTGAGCCAGCTCCACCTGGGCCTTGCCCTCGCGGGACTTCGCATGCTGGGCGAAGATGTCCAGGATCAGCGCGGTGCGGTCGATGACCTTGACCTTGACGATGTCCTCGAGGGCACGGCGCTGGCCGGGCCCCAGTTCACCGTCGGTGATCACGGTGTCCGCGCCGTTGCTCGCGACCATCTCGGCGAGCTCGGCGGCCTTGCCCTTGCCCAGGAAGGTGGCCGGGTCCGGATGCGCACGGCGCTGCAGAACCCCGTCGAGCACCTCAGAGCCGGCGGTCTCGGCGAGCGCGGCGAGCTCGAGCAGGCTGGTCTCGGCCTGTTCGGTGTTGCCGGAGGTGTAGAGGCCGGCGAGGACCACACGCTCCAGGCGCAGCTGCCGGTACTCGACCTCGGTGACGTCCTCGAGCTCGGTGGACAGCCCTGCAACACGGCGCAGCGCCTGACGGTCAGCGAGGTCGTACTGCGCGCCGTCGGCCTCGGTGTCGTAGGCGACCGCGGCGAGGGAGGCGTCGCCGCGGGCGAGGATCCGTGCGGTCAGGGGGTCGCGGGCGGGAGCGGGTCGATCCGCGCTGCTCGAGTGCTCGACGGCCCCGGTTCCTTCCGCGCTGGTCCCGTCGACGTCGGTGTCGGAATCGGGCTCGGGATGGAAAGCAATGGGCACGGTCGGGGCGCTCCTCAGGTAGGTGATGACGGGTTTCGTCGAGAAGCCAAGAATCCCACGTCCTGGCACCGGGGTCGAGGGATTTTGCGCTGGGCGGAGCGGAGCACCACAGACGGAGAGCTCCCGCCGCGCCCGGGACACCGCGGGGCTCGTATCCTGCTCGGGTGGACGAGCACTACTTCACCCCTTCCCCCACGACCGACGAGCGCCGTTTCCCGCTGCGGGTGCGCCTGGCGGGCCGTGACCTCGATCTCGTCTCGAGCGCCTCGGTGTTCAGCGGTCGCGGCCTGGACAAGGCCACCGCGGTGCTGCTGGACCGGCTCGACGAGGTCGCCGTCCCACCATCCGGCGCGACGATCGTGGACCTCGGCTGCGGCTGGGGTCCGATCGCCCTGACCGCCGCCCTGTTGCACCCGGACGCGCAGGTGTGGGCGGTCGACGTCAGCGCGCGTGCCCGCGAGCTCACCGCGGAGAACGCCCGACGCGCCGGGCTGACCAACGTGCGGGTCCTCGCCCCGCAGGAGGTGCCGGAGGATCTCGCACCGGACGCGCTCTGGTCGAACCCGCCGATCCGCATCGGCAAGGAGGCGCTGCACGCCCTGCTGCAGGAGTGGACCACGAGACTTGCCCCGCACGGCACTGCGGCGCTCGTGGTCGGCAGGAACCTGGGAGCCGATCCGCTGGCCCGCTGGCTCGGCGAGCAGCTTCCCGACCGTCCGGTCGGGAAGGTCGCCAGCGCGAAGGGGTTCCGGGTGATCGAGGTCGGGCCCGTCGGCTGAGACCCCGCCGGCCAGCGGTGGTGAGCTGCCGCCACTCGGCCGGTCGGCCAGTCGGCCAGTCGGTCACTCGGACGTTCCGCCGAGAGGCTGGTGCTCAGACCAGCGTGGTGCCCTCCGCCACCAGCCGGGCCGGCCCGGTCAGCAGCACCTCGCCGTCCGCGGACCAGCCCACCTGCAATCGCCCGCCCGGCACGTCGACGGTCCACGGCTCGCGGGAGTCGTCCCCGGCGCGCAGAGCAGCGGCGACGCCGACCGCGGCCACTCCGGTCCCGCAGGAGCGCGTCTCCCCCACCCCGCGCTCGTGCACCCGCATCGCCACGTGGCGCGTCCCGCAGGGAGTGACCAGCTCGATGTTCGTGCCCTCGGCGGGCGCGGGGTCGACGGCAGGCGGCCGCCTGGTCAGGTCGAGGTCCCCCAGCCCGAGCCCTTCCGGCAGGAAGGCCACCGCGTGGGGGTTGCCCATGTCGACGTCGGCCGCCTCGAGGCGGTGCCCGTCGACCAGCACGGAGCGCGCCGCGGGCGTGAGGGTGCTGCGCCCCATGCCCACCCGCACCGACCAGTCCCCGCCCGGGGTGGAGGGCTCTTCGAGGATCTCGACGGTGCGTGCACCCGCTCGAGTCCACAGGGCGAAGCGGTCCTCGCTCACGTGCCCGGCACGCCGCAGGTATGCGGCCAGCACCCGCACCCCGTTGCCGCACATCTCGGCGATCGACCCGTCCGCGTTGCGGTAGTCCATGAACCACTCCGGGGCGTCGACCGGGGCGTCGATGTCGGCGCTGCGGGTGCGGACGGCGCGGATCACGCCGTCCCCGCCGATGCCGGCGCGGCGGTCGGCGAGCGCGACGGCGGCGGCCGCGTCGAGGGCGAGGAGCCCCTCGGGGTCCTCCAGCAGCACGAAGTCGTTCTCGGTGCCGTGTCCCTTGGTGAAGTCGATGCGCTCGCTCATGGCCCCGAGCCTACGACTGCTGAGCGCTGCCCGCCGTGGCCGCCGTCTCGATCCGCGCGATCGCCTGGTCCACGAGCCCCTCCCCGGCGTCGGCCGCGAGCCAGTGGACCCTCTGGTCGCGGCGGAACCAGGTGTCCTGCTTGCGCACCAGGCGCCGGGTGCCGGCGATGGTGTCCTCGATCGCCTGTTCACAGCTCAGGGTGCCCCCGAGCACCGCAAGGCCCTGCTCGTAGCCGATCGCCCGGCGGGCGGTGCGCCCCTCGTCCAGACCCCGCTCGCGCAGGGCGCGGATCTCCTCGAGCAGGCCGTGGTCGACCATCCGGTGCACGCGCGCCCGGATCCGCTCGTGCAGCAGCGGGCGCTCCAGTCGCAGACCCAGCTGAACGGTGGCGGGATCGTGGTGGCGGGGCCGAGGCAGGAAGGCTGTGAACGGGCGCCCGGTCAGCTCCCCCACCTCGAGCGCGCGCACGATGCGGCGGGTGTCGTGGACCCCGATGGTGCGGGCCGCCTCGGGATCGGTGTCGGCGAGCTCCCGGTGCAGGGCTTCGGCACCGTCCTGCTCGGCCCGCTGCTCGAGACGGGTGCGGAGGGCGGGGTCCGTCGGCGGGAACTCGATCTCATCGAGAGCAGCCCGGACGTACAGCCCGGAGCCGCCGACCAGGATCGGGACCCGGCCCCGGGAACGGAGCCCGGCCACCGCCTCGCGAGCGTCCCGCTGAAAGGCGGAGACGCTCGCCTCCTCGGTCACCTCCAGCACGTCCAGCAGGTGGTGCGCGATGCCGCGACGCTCCGGCGCGGTGACCTTGGCGGTGCCGATGTCCATCCCCCGGTACAGCTGCAGGGCGTCGGCGTTGACCACCTCGCCGTCCAGCCGCTCGGCCAGAGCGATCGCGAGGTCGGACTTGCCGGTGGCGGTCGCGCCCACCACCGCCACCAGAGGCGCGGTCGAGCCCGTCGCGACGGCGGAGGCAGGTGCTGCTGGGGCATCCATGGCAGGCATGGTATCGGCGTCCCCGGCGGGCGCCGCTCCGGCGGTTCCGACGGGGTCGGCGGAATCACGATGACCGCCCAGGCCCTTTCCCAACGGAAGGAGTAGGGTGATCCGCGATCCGAGCCCTCGGATCGCCATGGACCTCTGTACCGAACGCCCGAGGTGGGAAGTGACTGCACCGAACGAGTCCCCTGTTCAGATGGGCAAGGACTCGGCTGACGAGTTGGCCCCTCTGTCCCTGTCGAGGGTCGAGGAGAGCCTGACCCGACATGGTTATGCCTTCGTCGAGGACGATGAGCACCCGGAGATCCTGCGTGCCCGCTTCGACGACTACCGATTCCAGTTCATGATCTCCGGCGACGAGCACGGGGTGCTCCAGACCCGCGGCCGCTGGAGCCACTCCGTGGATGTCTCCCGCAAGGTCGAGATGGTCAAGCTCTGCAATGAGTGGAACATGAACCGGATCTGGCCGAAGGTCTACGTGCGCCGCGAGTCCGAGGGGCTGCTGGGCGTCTACGGCGAGCTGGCCGCGGACTTCCGCGCCGGCGCTCTGGATTCTCAGATCGACAATGGGATCACCTGCGGGCTGAGCACGGTCATCGCCTTCTTCCACAGCCTCGAGGAGCGTCTCGGCGCGGAGCTGGACGACCTCGACAGCTGAGGACCCGCGGTCGGCAGCGCCGACTCAGCGCGGCCGCAGGCTCGGCATCCCCAGGGTGATCGGCCCGCTGGGCGCAGCGCTGCCGCCGGTGCCGCACGAGCCGCCGGTCTCCAGCCCCAGCTCACCGGCCTCCCAGGCGTCACCGGAGCGGGTGCGCCGCACCGAGAAGCGCGCACCGCTGGTGCTTCCGGTCCCGGCCTGCTCCAACGCGCTGTCGGCGATCAGGTAGTGCGGCGCCGCATGGGTGACCGTCGCGGTCACCAGGTCGCCGGGACGCGGCAGCGCCGCCTCGGTGATCTCCTCGGGCAGCGAGAAGTGGACCAGCCGGTGGTCGCGGGACCGGCCCGAGAGGCGGTCTGTACGGGAGTCCCGTGTCCCCTCCCCCGCGGCGACCAGGATCTCGACAGCCCGGCCCTCGAGAGCCAGATTCTCCTCGTGCGTGATGCGATCCTGGAGCGCGGTCAAGCGCTCGAAGCGCTCCTGCACGATCTCCTTGGGCAGCTGGCCCGCCATCGTCGCCGCCGGGGTTCCGGGCCGGATCGAGTACTGGAAGGTGAAGGCGCTCGAGAAGCGGGAGGCCTCGACCACCTCGAGGGTCCGCTGAAAGTCGTCCTCGGTCTCGCCGGGGAAGCCGACGATGATGTCGGTGGTGATCGCCGCCTCCGGGATCCGCTCCCGGACCCGCTCCAGGATGCCCAGGAACTTCGTGGACCGGTAGGAGCGCTTCATCCGGCGCAGCACGTCGTCGCTGCCGGACTGCAGCGGCATGTGCAGCTGCGGCATCACGTTCGGGGTCTCCGCCATCGCGTCGATGACGTCATCGGTGAACATGGCCGGGTGCGGGGAGGTGAAGCGCACCCGCTCCAGCCCGTCGATCTCGCCGCATGCCCGCAGCAGCTTCGCGAAGGCGCCGCGGTCCCCGAACTCCACGCCGTAGGAGTTCACGTTCTGACCCAGCAGCGTGACCTCAAGAGCTCCGGAGTCGACCACGTCCCGCACCTCGGCGAGGACCTCCCCGGGGCGTCGGTCCTTCTCCTTGCCGCGCAGCGAGGGGACGATGCAGAAGGTGCAGGTGTTGTTGCAGCCCACGGAGACGGACACCCAGGCGGCGTAGGAGGATTCGCGCCGGGTGGGCAGGGTGGAGGGGAAGACCTCGAGGGATTCCAGGATCTCGACCTGCGCCTCGGCGTTGTGCCGTGAGCGGTCCAGCAGCACCGGCAGCGAGCCGAGGTTGTGGGTGCCGAAGACGACGTCCACCCAGGGTGCCCGCTCGACGATGGTGTCGCGGTCCTTCTGGGCCAGACAGCCGCCGACGGCGATCTGCATGCCGGGGTTGGCTTCCTTGCCCGGCCGCAGCGCTCCGAGCGTGCCGTAGAGCTTCTTGGCGGCGTTCTCCCGCACCGCGCAGGTGTTGAACACGATGACGTCGACCTCGCCCCGGCGGGCGTCGGCCTCCGCGGGCGCGGCGACATAGCCGGAGTCCTCGAGCATGCCGGTGAGACGCTCGGAATCGTGGACGTTCATCTGGCAGCCGAAGGTGCGCACCTGATAGGTGCCGCGGGGCTGGAGGGCGGCACCGTCGACGCGGGGATCCGGCGCCGGGTGCGGGGCGAGGGAGCTGGAGGACATGGTGAGGCGAGTTTACGGCGTTCAGCCCTCCGGCACCTCCGCGCCCTCCGACTCCTCCGCGGCGGAGCGCAGTTCGCCGGAGATCACGTGCACAGCCAGTGAGCCCGGATAGCCCTTACGGGTCAGCAGCGAGTCCAGACGCCGGGAGAGCCTTCGGCGGTGGGTGCCGTCCCGTTCGCTGCGGAGCTGTTCCCGGTCGCGGTGCCCGATGCGGGTGCGGACGAGCTCCCGGCAGCGCTGCTCCTCGTCCGTGTCGCCGCTGTGCAGCGCGGCATCGATCCACCCCGCATCGACCTGTTTCATCTCGAGCTCTCGGCGCAGCGCCTCGTCGCCGAGTGCTCGCAGCTCACGACGCTGGTGCACCCACTCGCGGGCGAAGGACTCGTCGTCGATCAGGCCGGCCCGGTCGATCCGGGCCATCGCCTCGTGAGCGATCGCGCCGGGCACCTCGCGCTGGCGCAGCCGCTCCCGCATCTCTCCGGCCGAGCGACGGCGGGAGGAGAGCAGCCGCATCAGGTACCGGCACTCGTGGACCACAGCCTTCTCCCGGGCGGCCCGTTCGGGGTCCGGGGCGGGCCGGGGGCTCTCGAGGATCTGCCGGGTGCGGTCGGCGAGCCGGCCACGGATCTCCCCGGGCGCGGCGCGGGCTGTGGGCCGCTCGGCCGCGGAGGCGCCGGCGGGGGGGGCGCGGGGGGGGGGGGCTAGTGGGGGGGGGGGGGCCCCCCGGGCGGGGTGGGACAGGGACATCACTCAGATGGTGACGGGGACGTCCTCGTCGAGGAACTCGTCCTCGCCGAGCGGGGCTGTCGCTCCCCCGGCGTCCGGGGCCTCCGGGGTCCCCTGCTCGGTCGCGTACTTGCCCACGCCCAGAGTACGCAGGATCTTCTCCTCGATCTCGGCGGCCAGATCCGGGTTGTCCTTGAGGAACTGGCGGGAGTTCTCCTTGCCCTGTCCCAGCTGGTCCCCCTCATAGGTGAACCAGGCGCCGGACTTGCGGACGATGCCGTGCTCGACGCCGAGGTCGATCAGGCCGCCCTCGCGGGAGATGCCCTCGCCGTAGAGGATGTCGAACTCGGCCTGCTTGAAGGGCGGGGCCATCTTGTTCTTGACGACCTTGACGCGCGTGCGGTTGCCGACGGAATCGGTACCGGTCTTCAGCGTCTCGATACGGCGGATGTCCATGCGCACGGAGGCGTAGAACTTCAGGGCCTTGCCGCCGGTGGTGGTCTCGGGGCTGCCGAAGAACACGCCGATCTTCTCGCGCAGCTGGTTGATGAAGATGGCCGTGGTGCCCGAGGCGGAGAGCGCACCGGCGAGCTTACGCAGCGCCTGGGACATGAGGCGGGCCTGCAGGCCGACGTGGGAGTCGCCCATCTCGCCCTCGATCTCGGCCTTGGGCACCAGGGCCGCGACCGAGTCGATGACGACGACGTCCAGGGCGCCGGAGCGGATCAGCATGTCCGTGATCTCCAGGGCCTGCTCACCGGTGTCCGGCTGAGAGACCAGCAGACCGTCGGTGTCCACGCCGAGCTTCTTCGCGTACTCCGGATCCATCGCGTGCTCGGCGTCGATGAACGCGGCGATGCCGCCGTTGCGCTGGGCGTTGGCCACCGCGTGGAGGGCGAGCGTGGTCTTGCCGGAGGATTCGGGGCCGTAGATCTCCACGATGCGACCGCGGGGCAGCCCGCCGATGCCGAGCGCGGCATCCAGGGCGACCGACCCGGTGGGGATGACCTCGACGGGCGGGCGGGTGTCGTCGCCCAGACGCATGATCGACCCCTTGCCGAACTGGCGGTCGATCTGGGCGAGGGCGTTGTCGAGCGACGAGCTGCGGTTCTTCTCGGTCGACTTCGAGACCGGGGGCTTGGACGCGGACTTCGGTGCAGCCATGTGCTTGTTCCTTCCTGAGGGTCGGGGGTACCGACGCGGGGTGACCAGTGCGGCCACACTAGGCGCCGACCCCGACACTCGCCGCCGCCCCGGCTCCGCTGTGGACGGCGGGATGATGGGGAGGAGGGATCAGTGCGTGGATGAGGTGCTGGAGGGACCGTCGGGGACCACACTACCGAACAGGCGTTCGAACACGGGGGAGATATCGGCGTGTCGCCGCGACGCTCTGCCCGCCGCCTCGGTCGGGGCATGCTGCTCAGGGTCGGCGTCGGCCACGACCTCAGTGTCGCCGCTGCTGCGCGGGGATCTCCCAGCGAGCGGACTCCGGGACGTCCATCGCATCGCACAGCGCGTTCCACACCCCACGCACGGCGACCCCGCGCTCGAGGGCCTCGGCGGCGCTGAGACCGCCGATCTCCTCGAGCACGAGGTCGTGCGTGAAGGTGCGCGCGAGGGCAGGGCCGAACACATGGTCGGCCAGCTCCGCGAACTCGCTGCGCCGCACCTCAGCGGGCGCCGACGAGCGGCGCGGTGCCGTCTGCGAGACCCTCCGGAACCGTGTCCGGGATCGTCACCTGTTCGGCGATCGCGATCTTCTCGGACACCTCACGGAGGACGTAGGACAGCGGGAGACCCAGCGCGTCGGTCACCGAGACCAGCAGCTCGCTGGACGCCTCCTTCTGACCGCGTTCGATCTCACTGAGGTAGCCCAGCGACACACGAGCATCGGAGGACACCTGCCGAAGCGTGCGGCCCTGCGTGCGACGTGCGTCTCGCAGCACATCGCCCAGCTCCTGACGGAACAGGATCATGGACCTGCCTCCTTTCCTCTGGCTCGGGGTGAACGCGTGGTGCAGTTCGGGATTCCGGTAGGTCGATGTCATCACGAACGGTCCAACGCGTCAGCCCTCGAAAGTGTTCCCCCGAGTGTAGTGGCCCACGCCGAGGGTTCGCTGAACGGTGTGCACGGCGGGACGGTGGGGAGGACGGGATCGCCAGGAGCGGCTGAACTGGGATGCTGTCTATTCCGAGAGCGCGGCGGACAGCATCTGGATCGCGGCATCGACCGTGGTTGCGCGAATCCGGGCTCTCCCGCCGCTGAGACGGAGTTCACGGGTGCGGGTGGGGCGGTCCCGGCGGGCGAGAGCGAGCACGACGGTGCCCTCGGCGATGCCGCGCTCGTCCGGCCCGGGCCCGGCCACGCCCGTGGTGGAGACGGCGAGGTCGGTGCCATACAGGGACCGCGCCCCCTCGGCCATGGCCGCGGCGACCTCCGCGGTGACTGCGCCGGTGGCGGCGAGCAGGGCGGCGTCCACCCCGAGAACCCGCGTCTTCGCCTCCAGGGAGTAGCAGGCCGCTCCCCCGGCGATCACGGCGCTGGCACCGGGCACGTCCACCAGTCGGGCCACCACGGCCCCGGCGGTCAGGGACTCCGCGGTCGCGAGCGTCAGTCCTCGCGCCCCGGCCTGTCGAATCACCTCGACGGGGTCAGAGCCTTCCGCGGCGGGCGGGGTGCCGTCGGGCCCGGGGGTCCCGCGCTCGCTCATCAGGCTGCGGCGCCGCCGGCCAGGGCCTCACGCCGCAGCCGCAGGCCGTCCTTGAGGTTGACCAGTCCGGACCACACGGTCAGCACCACGGCCAGCAGCATCATGGCCAGGCCGATCCAGCGAGCCGGGCTCCACCACACCTCGAACGGGATCAGGCAGAAGCTGATGGCGATGGTCTGGACCATGGTCTTGGCCTTGCCCGCCATGTTCGCCGGCAGCGCCCCGTACTTCAGGATCGTGAAACGCATGACGGTGATCCCGATCTCCCGCACCAGGATCAGGATCGTCATCCACCACGGCACGTACTCCCACACCGAGAGCATGATCAGCGCCGCGCCGGTCATCGCCTTGTCCGCGATGGGATCCATGATCTTGCCGAAGTCGGTGATCAGGTTCCGGCTGCGGGCCAGGTGGCCGTCCGCGAAGTCCGTGATCATCGCGAGGATGAACACGCCGGCGACCAGCAGCCGGCCGGGCACCGAGTCCACGTACAGGGCGGCGAGGACCACCAGCAGCGGGACCATCACGCACCGCACCATGGTGAGGATGTTGGCGATGTTCCAGAGCGGGACCTCTGCGGTGCGCGGTGCGGTCATCGGGGGCTCCTGGGCTGCGTGGTGGATGAGCGGCGGGGTGCGGCGGGGGCGCGGTGGAGCGGGCGGTCAGCGCCCGGTGAGGCTCCAGGCGTCCTCGCCGTCCTCGTCGGTGTCGTCGTCGTAGTAGTCGGTGTCCGTCTCCGAGTCGTCCACGGCCAGCGGATCACTGCCGTAGCGGTCGTGCGAGGCGCCCGCGCCCTCGTCCTGGACCGGGCTGCCCGGGGTGAGGTCGACCGCCTGGTCCGCGCCATAGGGCTGCTCGCCCGCCTCCT
Organism: Brachybacterium sp.; assembly: GCA_030457675.1. Taxonomy (GTDB): domain Bacteria; phylum Actinomycetota; class Actinomycetes; order Actinomycetales; family Dermabacteraceae; genus Brachybacterium. The sequence goes on from JAKDUN010000001.1 coordinate 22,495, forward strand.
CCCCCGTCTCGCCGGCGGAGGTGTCCTCGCCGCGGATGCGGGCGATGGCGGTGCCGAGCTCGTCGGGGTGGATCATCACGTCGCGGGCCTTGGACCCCTCGGAGGGGCCGACGATCTCACGGGACTCCAGCAGGTCCATCAGTCGACCGGCCTTCGCGAAGCCCACCCGCAGTTTGCGCTGCAGCATGGAGGTCGAGCCGAACTGCGTGGTGACCACCAGCTCTGTGGCCTGCAGCAGCACGTCGAGATCGTCGCCGATGTCGTCGTCGATCTGCTTCTTGGCGGCGACGACCTGGACGTCCTCGCGGTAGTTCGGCTTCATCTGGGCCTTGACGTGGTCGACGACCTTGTGGATCTCCGACTCGTTGACCCAGGCGCCCTGGACACGCATCGGCTTGGCCTTGCCCATCGGATGGAACAGAGCATCGCCCTGACCGATGAGCTTCTCTGCGCCGACGGAGTCGAGGATGACGCGCGAATCCTGCAGCGAGGAGGTCGCGAAGGCCAGTCGGCTGGGCACGTTGGCCTTGATGATGCCGGTGACGACGTCGACCGAGGGCCGCTGGGTGGCGAGGATCAGGTGGATGCCGGCGGCGCGCGCCAGCTGGGTGATCCGCTGGATGGACGACTCGACGTCGCGCGGGGCGACCATCATCAGGTCCGCGAGCTCGTCGACCACGACCAGCAGATAGGGATACGGCGCCAGCCGGCGCTCGCTGCCCGCGGGCATCTGGATCTCTCCGGCGCGGACTGCCTTGTTGAAGTCGTCGATGTGCTTGAACCCGAAGGCGGCGAGGTCGTCGTAGCGGCCGTCCATCTCCTTGACCACCCATTCGAGGGCCTCTGCGGCCTTCTTCGGGTTCGTGATGATCGGCGTGATCAGGTGCGGAATGCCCTCGTAGATGGTCAGCTCGACGCGCTTGGGGTCCACCAGCACCATGCGCACCTCTTCGGGGGTGGCGCGCATCAGGATCGAGGTGATCATCGAGTTCACGAAGCTGGACTTGCCGGCGCCGGTGGCGCCCGCCACCAGCAGGTGCGGCATCTTGGACAGGTTGGCGACCACATAGCCGCCCTCGACGTCCTTGCCCACGCCCATCACCAGCGGGTGCTCGTTGCGGTGGGCCACCGAGCTGCGCAGCACATCACCGAGGACGACGGTCTCGCGGTCGGTGTTGGGGATCTCGATGCCGATCGCCTTCTTGCCGGGGATCGGCGAGAGGATGCGCACGTCGGCACTGGCCACGGCGTAGGAGATGTTCTTGTCCAGGGCCGTGACCTTCTCGACCTTGGTACCGGGCGCGAGCTCGATCTCGTAGCGGGTGACCGTCGGCCCGCGGGAGAAGCCCACCACCTCGGCGTTGACCTTGAACTGTTCGAAGACCTCTTCGAGAGCGGCGACGACCTGGTCATTGACCTCGGAGCGCGTCTTGTGCGGCGGCCCGTCCAGCAGGAAGGACGATTCCGGCAGGGTGTAGACGACGTCGCCGGCCAGCTCGAGCTGTTCCCCCGCCCGCGGCAGTTCGCCCATCGGCGGCGGGACCAGCTCGGGCTTCTCCTCCGCCGGGGGCTTCTGGGCGGCCGCCTTGGCAGGTGCCTTGGCCGGCGCCGATGCGGTCTGCCCGGTGCCCGGGGCGGCGGTGGGCATCGGCGTGGTGGCCTGGGAGGCACCCGCGGCACCCCTGGCCGGGAAGGTCTTCGGCCGATGGTTCTCGTCCTCGACGACGTCGAAGACCTCCTCGGAATCCGCCGAGGTGCTGCGGCGGGGCGCGGAGCGGCGGCTCTTCCTCTTCGCCGTCGCAGAGGCCGCAGCCTCTGCCTCCACGCCCTGCTCGAAGGCTTCGTCACCGATGAAGCCGACGCCATCGCGTTCAGCGGCCTCGGCCTTCTCCTTCCGGGTTCGGCGACGGGGACGGCCCGCCGGCTGCGCCTCGGTGGCCTGCTCGTGCACGGCGGGATCCGTCCGGCGCGGGCGCAGTCCGAAGGCGACTCGCTCCTCGTCCTCCTCCTCGCTGCGGCCCACCATCACCTCGTACACGCCGCGCAGGCGCGAAGGGATGGACTCGACCGGGGTGGCGGTGAGCACCAGGATGCCGAGGGCGATCAGCACGGAGTGGAGGACGATGACGGCCACCGGTGGCACCAGTGCCTCGAGCGGGGCGGCGGCGAGATAGCCGAGCACGCCACCGCCACGGGCCAGGGCCGCGATGCCGTCGGCTGGGGCAGGCAGCCGGGCGGAGACCGCGGCGATGGCGGAGATGGCGGTGAGCAGGATCGCGATCCCGATGGCGATGCGGGAGTTGGCGCGCACCTGATCGGGGCGTCGGAACATCCGCAGCGCCCAGCCGGCCGCCAGCAGCGGGATCACCATCGAGGAGATGCCGAAGGTACCGGCCACCACGGTGTGCACGGCGCCGAACACGGGCCCGGCGGACTGCCACCATTCGACGACGGCGACCACGGTCGCGATCATCAGCAGGAACAGTGCGTAGCCGTCACGTCGCTGCTCCGGTGCGACCTCCCAGCGCTGCACGCCGATCGAACGGATCATGCCGCCGACCATGCGGGCGATCGCCAGATAGCCGGAGCGCGCTGCGCGCACCGGCAGAGGGAGCGTCGAGGGGTCGTTCGCCGCGGAGCCGCTGGTGCGTGAGGTGCCGGCAGCAGAGGTCCGCGAGGAGCCTTTCGACGCACGTGCGGGGGAAGACGTACGTGTCGCCATGTCCCCGATCCTACCGTCCACACCCCCTCACGCCCGGGAGGCGACGCGGGCGGCACCGTCCCGGCGGGCGCAGATCACGTGGGCGAGGAGGTCAGCACCGGGTCCCGCGGCGGACACCGGAACCTCCGAGCGTGAGCGGGTGGGCGGACCGGCCGGCGACGGGTCCGGTCAGAGCAGGCCCGCGGCGTCCAGTGCGGCGGTGAGCATGCGCAGCTGATCGGCGTCGGCCGGAACATGAGGGCCGCGCATCGCGGCGTGGGGCAGCACGCCCTGCAGATGCAGGGCCGCCTTCGCGGCCACGGCACCGGGCATGTGGTTCATGATCGCGTCGACCACCGGGACGAGGCGGTGATGGGCCTCGCGAGCGGCGGCGAGGTCGAAACGGTCGACCGCCTCGATCATCTCCCGCTCGAGCTCGCCGGCGACCTGGCCCACCACGGACACGATCCCCACCGCACCGATGGCCAGCCACGGGAGGTTCAGACCGTCCTCACCGGAGTAGTAGACGAGGTCGGTCTGCTCCATGATCCGCGAGGCCTGCTGCAGGTCCGCCTTCGCGTCCTTGACCGCGACGACCCGCGGATTCTCGCCCAGGCGCAGGAGGGTCTCGTAGGCCAGCGGGGTCCCGGTGCGGCCGGGGATGTCGTAGAGCATGACCGGCAGGTCGGTGGAGTCGGCGATCGCGGTGGTGTGCGAGATGACCCCGGCCTGGCTGGGCTTGGAGTAGTACGGCGTGACGACCAGCAGACCGTCGATGCCGAGCTTCGCGTGCTCCCGGGCGAGGTCGATCGAGTGGGCGGTGTCGTAGGTGCCCACCCCCGCGACCACGGTGATATCAGGACCGACGGCGTCGCGCACCGCCCGTGCGAGGTCGAACTTCTCCACGTCGGTGAGGGTGGGCGCCTCACCGGTGGTGCCGGAGACCACGATCATGTCGTGGCCGTGCTCGACCACATGGGCGGCCAGCTTCTGGGCGGCGTCGAGGTCCACCTTGTGGCCGTCCTCGGTCAGCGGGGTGACCATCGCGGTCCCCACCGCGCCGAACGGCCGCGCGAGGCGCGAGTCGGTGCTGGTCATGTTGTCCTCCCGAAAATGCTCTGGTGCTCGGAGCCTAGACCAGGACGGAGCGTCCTCACCGCTGTGACGCGATGCCGAGATCCACGAGGATCGCCATCGGGGTGCGCTGACGGCCCTGACCGAGCGGGTTGTCGGCGAAGCTCGCCTCGAGGTGCCCGTGCGGGGTCGCGACATCGGAGCCCAGGACATTGCGCCCGATGTCGTTGGCGTCCATCACCACGGTGCCCACGAAGCTGTCCCGCAGGGCGGCGGGGATGTCTGCCTCGCGGATCGCGGCGGAGATCCGTGCGGAGACCGCATCCGGATCCTTCGGCGGCAGCTTGGCGGAGACGTTCGAGGGGAACGCCGAGTACGGGGTGGGGCCGTCGATGGCGCGCACGTCCGCGCCGACGACCTCGTAGAACAGGCCCTTGCGTCCCACCACCTTGCCCGCTGCACCTGCGGCGGAGGCGGCCAGCACGCGCGGCAGCCCGACCTCGCGGATGGCGAGCTCCATGGTGGTCGGGTCGCCCAGGCCGATGCCGGCCGGGGTGCGGCTGACGAAGCGGCTGAGCACCTTCGCCGAGCGGCGGGGCCTGACCTCCCAGGTGAACCAGGAGCGGCCCTGCGAGATCGCGATGATCTTCTCGCTGATCACGAAGTACCAGGGCGCCTGCGTGGGCACGGCGTCGTCGGGGAGGTCGGCGGCGAAGCGTTCGACCCGCTCGCGGGAGAGCTCCACGATGTCATCGCCGCGGGCCACCAGCTCGGTCTGCAGGGGCAGTCGGCGCCAGTCGTGCCCGTCGACATCGGAGACGAGATCGAGCTGCTTGCCGGGATTGGGGACGTAGTCGCTCTTGGACGGCTCCGCCTCCTGGGCCGTGTCGGTCTCGGCCGGGGCGGCCGCAGGTGCCGGTGCCGGTGCGCCCTCGGCCTCGGCCGAGCCGCCGAGCGCGCGGACGGCCCCGTCAGCGTCGTCGAAGAAGGTGCGCATCCACAGCTCGACGTTCAGCAGTCGCCAGAACATCAGGGTGCCGTAGTTCTCGGGATGGGCGATGTAGTCATCGAACAGCGCCAGCACGCTCGCCGCGTCGAAGTAGGGGCGCGAGGCGAAGGACTTCGAGGCGAAGATGTCTCGCAGCTGCGGGGCGATCGCGCGGAACCACTCCCCCTCCGGGGTCGTGAAGCCGATCTTGTTGCGCCGCTTGGAGATCATGTCGGGGAGGATCCCGTCCATGGACTCGCGCAGGATCCGCTTGTTCCAGCCGTCGTGGATGATCGCGGACTCGTCGAGGGTGAACAGGAACTTCAGCAGCTCCTTGTCCACGAAGGGGACGCGTCCCTCGATGCTGAAGCGCATCGTGTTCTTGTCCTCGTAGCGCAGCAGGGACGGCAGCGAGGAGCGGAAGGTGTCCTCGAGCAGCCGCTCCTTGAGGTCATCCTGGACCGAGGTGACCTTCTCGCCGTTGTGCTCGGCGACGAAGCCGGAGTTCAGCAACGCCTCGATCGGCACCGTGGTGCGGCCGGAGAACTTGGTGCGGGCGAGCTTGCGCAGGATGTCGCGGGAACCGACGACCTCGCTCGCGAGCTCCTTGAACCGCTTCTGCCGGCGCAGCTGGCGGAGGTAGACGTAGAAGTACGGGTTGTACCCGGCCATCATCTCGTCGGCGCCCTGACCGTCCAACAGCACGGTCACGTGCTGGCTGGCCTCACGCATCACCGCGTACTGGGCGTACGGGCCGGTGGAGATGATCGGCTCCTCCTGGGTGCGCACGAAGTCGTGCACGTCCTCGAGGAAGGCGGCGGGCTGCGGGGTGATCTTGTGGGAGGTGATCTGGCCCTGGTAGTCCTCCAGCAGCGCGTCCACGTAGCGCTCCTCGTCGTTCGAGGAGTTCGGGAACACCGCGGAGAAGGTGTTCTGGCGGGTGCCGACGGCGCTGTAGCGCTCGTCCTCGGGCTGCTCGCGCAGGTGCCGGCCGATCACGGCGGCGACCGCGGAGGAGTCCAGACCGCCGGAGAGCGAGGTGCCCACGGGCACCTCGGACTGCAGGCGCAGACGCACCGATTCCTGGAACCGCTCGCGGTACTCGTCCACGACGGACTCATCGTAGGGGCGGCCGGGGCGAGCGGCGATCTCGCGCAGCTCGTCCTTCAGGGAGGTGAAGGAGGAGATCTCGGTGCCGTCGGCGCGGATCTCGAGCACCTCACCGGCCATCAGCCGGTGCACGCCCGAGAAGAAGGTCTGCGAGTCGTCGTCCTGGACCCGGAACTTCAGGTAGCGGTAGACGGCGCGGTCATCCGGCGCGGCCTCGAACACGCGCGCGGCCAGCAGCGAGCGGATCTCCGAGCCGAACACCACCCGCGGCCCGTCCGCGGCATCGTCCGCGGGATCGATCCAGTAGTAGAGCGGCTTGATGCCGAAGTGGTCGCGGGCGACGGTGACGGTGCCGGTGGTCGCGTCGTGGATCGCGAAGGCGAACATGCCGTTGAAGCGATCGTAGGCGGCGGTCCCCCATTCCGCGTGGGCCTGCAGCAGCACCTCGGTGTCGGAGTCGGTGCGGAAGCTGTGGCCCAGCTGCTCGAGCTCCGCGCGCAGCTCGAGGTAGTTGTAGGTCTCGCCGTTGTAGATGATGGTGTACCGGCCGTCCGCCGTGGTCATCGGCTGAGCGCCGTGCTCGCGGTCGATGATGGCGAGGCGGCGGTGCGCCAGAGCGGTCCGGTCGTCGACGAAGAGGCCTTCGCCGTCGGGTCCGCGGTGGGCCAGCGCGCCGCTCATCCGGCGCGCGATGCCCTCGGTATCAGCACCGAATCCATAGGTACCGGCGATTCCGCACATGGGGCGAGTCCTTTCGAGGGGGACGGCTTCCGTCCGCGGTCACGACGCTCGACTCCGGAGCGTGGGGCGTCGAGGACGCTCCCGACGGTTCCGGGCGCGGGCGCACCGGGTTCGGCCGCCCGAGCCTATCAACGCCGTCGAGTGCGACGACGCAGGCGCGACGTGAGGTTCAGCGTCCGCGGCGGGCGAGCAGCAGGTCGGTGCCGTCGGCCCGGACCTCGAGATCATCCAGCGACGTGACCAGCGCATCGGCGAGAGGAGCGAGGTCCCCTGCCGGCGTGGTGCTGGTCACTGCGACGGTCCGGGAGCCCGCCGCCGCGCCGGAGCGCAGCCCGCCGATCGAGTCCTCGATCACGATGCTCGCGGCGGGATCCGCGGCGAGCCGCTCGGCGCCCAGCAGATAGGCCTCCGGGTCGGGCTTGCCGCGGGTGACCTGGTCCGCCGTGACCAGCCCGGCGGGGACCGGCAGCCCGGTGCGGGCCCAGCGGGCCTCGAACAGCGGCGCCGTGCAGGAGGTGACGATGGTCCAGGTGGGCCGTCCCAGCTGCTCGGCGGCGGCATCGAGCTCGGCAAGCAGCCGCTCGGTGCCCGGCAGCACCACGATCTCGTCGACGTCGGAGACCTCGAGCTCCTCGATCCGGCGATGCGCCGCCGTGAGCTCGTCCTCCCCGAGCTCGGGGAGCACCTCCCCGAGGACCTGCCGGGCCGGCTTGCCGTGCTGCTCCGCCCCGAACTCGAGGTCGACGCCGAGCTCTGCGAACAGGCGGTTCCAGGACCGCTCGACGGCGGGTCCCGAGTCGATCAGGGTGCCGTCCATGTCCAGCAGCAGCACTGCACCGCGCAGCGGCAGCGCATGCTCGGGGGCGCGGTGGGAGGCGGAGTCCGAAGGTGCGGTCATGATCCTAGATTCTCACATCGCGCGTGAGACGGCTCCGCGGTGTCGTCCCTGGTGATCGTAGAGTGTCGAGCATCATGACGACCGCTTCCTCCGGCCCGCAGGCGGCGCACCCCTCCCCCTGGGACGCCACCGCCGACCGCCTGCGCAGCATCCGCCGCACCGGCCTGTCCATCGGGGTCGCGACAGGCCTGTACGGCATCTCCTTCGGGGCGCTCGCGACGGCCTCGGGGCTGGACGTGTGGCAGGCGATGGTGCTCTCGGCGGTGATGTTCACCGGGGGCAGCCAGTTCGCCTTCATCGGCGTGGTCGGCGGTGGCGGCTCTGCGCTCGGCGCAGCGCTGGCCTCGCTGCTGCTGGGGATCCGCAACACCCTGTACGGGCTGATCCTCGCCCCCTCCCTGCCCCGCGGCGGAGTGCGCGGACTGGCCCGCGCGCACCTGACGATCGATGAGTCCGCGGCTCTGGCGGCCGGCGGCACGTCGACACAGGAGCGGCGGGCAGGCTTCTGGGCGGCCGGGGTGTGGGTGTACGTCTTCTGGAACCTGTTCTCCCTGGTGGGCGCCCTGGCGGGGCAGCATGTCGCCGATCCCGGGGCGTGGGGCCTGGATGCGGCCGCCGCGGGGGCGTTCATCGCGCTGCTGTGGCCGCGCCTGCGCAGCGGGGAGGCGGTCGCGGTCGCCGTGGCCGCCGCCTTCGTGGCGCTGGTGGCCACACCCGCTCTGCCCTCCGGGCTGCCGGTGCTGGCCGCCGCGCTGGTGGCGGTGGTCGCGGGGCTGCTGCCCACCCGGCGCGGGCGCGTGCATCGCCAGGACGAGCCCCAGGCGGCCTCGGGCGCTGCAGGCGCACCGACCGCACAGGACGAGGAGAATGGATGACTCTGCTGTGGATCGCGGTGATCGCCGCCTCGGTGCTGTCCTTCGCCCAGAAATGGGTGGGCTACCAGGCGCCGCCGGACGTGCTCGAGCGGCCCCGGGTCTCCCGGATCACCGCCCTGCTGCCGATCGCCCTGCTGGGGGCGCTGGTCGCCACCCAGACCGCGACCAGCGGCAACGAGATCCTGCTCGATGCGCGCCTGGCGGGTCTCGGGGCCGCGGTGGTGCTGCTCGTGCTGCGGGCCCCGTTCCTGGTCGTCGTGATCGGGGCGGCCGTGGTCGCGGCGGGGCTGCGGGCGCTGGGCTGGGCCTGAGCGGTGACCGCACTCCGCGCAGCGCCCGCTCAGCCTCGGTGTTCGGCGATGGCCCGTCGGGTCGCCATCCGGGCCCCCTTGCGGTCACGCAGCGCGTCATAGGCCAGGGCGAGTCGGAACCAGGCGCGCCAGTCGTGCTCGGCACCGTCCTGGATCGTGGTGCGGGCGGCCTCGAACTCGGAGCGAGGATCCTCGCCGTCGGCCTCGGCCGGGGGCTCGTACTGCCGGGCGAGGCGACCGGAGCCGAGGCCGAAGAGAACCTCCCGCCAGGTCACCCAGATGGTGAGCAGCAGCAGAATCACGATGCCGAGCGCCAGGCCGAAGCCCAGCGCGCTGCCGGCGCGGACGAAACCCCAGGCGATCCAGCCCAGCCCCCAGGCGTAGGCCGCGGTGATCAGCACCAGCACGACGACGAAGAGCTTCTCCTTCATGGAAGCGCCCGACTCAGCCGAGGTCCATATAGCCGTCGAGACCCACGGTGAGGCCCGGACGGGAACCGACCTCGCGCACGCCCAGCAGCACACCGGGCATGAAGCTGATGCGGTCGAAGGAGTCGTGGCGCAGCATGAACTGCTCCCCCACCCCACCGAACTGGACGACCTCGTGAGCGACCAGCCCGCGCTGGCGGACGGCATGGACGTGGATGCCGTCGACGACGGCGCCGCGGGCTCCCGCCGGATCCTTCTCGGTCGCATCCGGGACGGGGCCCAGCCCGCCGGCCTCCCGTCCGCGGGCGATCGCGGCGGCGGTATGGGTCGCGGTCCCGGAAGGGGCATCGAGCTTGTTCGGATGGTGCATCTCGATGATCTCGGCGCTCTCGTAGTACCGCGCGGCGATCTCTGCGAAACGCATGGTGAGCACCGCGCCGATCGCGAAGTTCGGGGCGATCAGCACGCCGATGCCGTCGGCCCCCGCGAGCTGGGTGCGGAGCTCGCCGAGGCCCTCCTCGGTCCATCCGGTGGTGCCGACGACGGCGTGGATGCCGTGCTCGACCAGCCAGCGCACGTTCTCACCGGTCGCCGACGGAATGGTGAGGTCGATCGCGACCTCGGCGCCGGCCTCTGCGACGGCGTCGAGCGGATCGTCGCGGCCGATGCGCGCCACCAGCTCCAGATCCTGGGCTTCCTCGACGGCGGCGCAGGCGGCCGCCCCCATGCGTCCGGAGGCGCCGAGCACGGCGACGCGGGTGGGACGGGACGACGACTGGGTCATGATTCTCCTCGAGAGCGATGGGCAGGTACGGAGCGGAACGAAGGAGGTGGAGTGCTCTCAGCTCTCCGGGCCGACTTCGACCCTGGTGCTGAAGGACCCCGCGAGCTGGGTGGCCAGCGCGCTGACATCGTCGACGTCGACGGCGCCGATGCGCGCCAGGGTCTCGTCGACGCCGGTGTAGCGGCCGTGGACGAGCTCGATGGTGCCGAGGCGCCCCATCCGGGAGCTGGTGTCCTCGAGGCCCAGGGCGAAGGATCCGGTGATCTGTCCCTTGGCGCGGGCGAGCTCGAGCTGGTCGATGCCCTGCTCCCCCATCCTGGTCAGCTCCTCGGCGAGCAGCTCGACCACCTGGGAGGTGCGGCCCGGTCGGCAGGCGGCATACATGCCGAACAGCCCGGCATCGCGGTAGCCGGCGCTGAAGGAGTACACCGAATAGGCCAGGCCCCGCTGCTCGCGGATGTTCTGGAACAGGCGGGAGGACATCCCTCCACCGAGGATCGACATCAGCACCGAGAGGGCGTGGCGGTCCTCGCTGAGGGCGGTGAGCCCGTGGCCGCCGAGGAAGATGTGGTTCTGCTCGGTGGGACGGCCGAGTCGGTGCGGGGCGAGCGCGGCGACCTCGGCGGGGTCGACGGTGAGCCCTCCCCCGGCCGGTTCGTGGTGCGCAGTGCGGTGCCGAGGATCCGGCAGGGCGCCCTCTGCCAGCTCCCAGCCGCCGCGGCGCAGGCCGGTCTGGAGCAGTCCGGCGATCTCGTCGTGGTCGAGATCGCCGACGGCGGTGATCACGAGGTTCTCCGGCCGGTAGTGCTCGGCGAAGTGGGCGCGCACGTCGTCGATGGTCAGCGCCTGCACGCTCTCGGCGGTGCCGCCGACGGGACGCCCGATCGGGGTGTCGGGGCCGAGCACATCGGCGAGGAAGGTCTCGAAGCCCACGTCGGTGGGGTCGTCCTCAGCCATCGCGAGCTCTTCGAGGATGACCTCGCGCTCGGTGGCCAGGGCATCCTGCTCGAGAAGGGACGCCGTGATCATGTCGGTGAGCACGTCCACGGCCATGGGGATGTCCGCCGAGCGGACCCGTCCGTAGTAGAGGGTGTGCTCCTTGGCGGTGACGGCGTTCGAGTCGCCCCCCACCTCGTCGAAGGCGGTGGCGATGTCCATCGCGTTGCGGCGGCGGGTGCCCTTGAACAGCAGGTGCTCGAGCACGTGGGTGGATCCGGCGTGGGCGGGGGTCTCGTCCCTGGAGCCGACCGGCAGCCACAGCCCGATGGTCGCGCTGCGCACGCTGCGGTCCGTCTGGGTCAGCAGCCGCACTCCCCCGGGCAGGATGCTGCGGCGCACCCCGGTGGTGGGATCCAGGAGGACGTCTGAGGTGGGATCGTCGAAGGAGAGGTCGAGAGGCATCGATCGATTGTTCCACGGGTCGGGAGGTGCGGTGTGCGGGGCAGGGGGTGGTCGCGAGGAGCGTCACCGTCGCGCACCCTCGCCGGCTCGCAGCGCAGAACGAGCGGGGACGCAGAACGGGGAGGCCTCCGCGGGGAGGCCTCCCCGTTCTGGGGTGCCGACCGGAGTCGGCGGGTGGGTCACTCGGCGGAGTTCTCCTCCGCGGAGTCAGCGGTCGCGTCCTCGATCACGCCGAGGGAGATCTTCCCGCGGGCGTCGATCTCACGGATCTCCACCTCGACCTTCTGACCGACCTGGGCGACATCCTCGACGTTCTCGACCCGCTTGCCGTCGTTCAGCTTGCGCAGCTGGGTGACGTGGAGCAGTCCGTCCTTGCCCGGGGTCAGCGAGATGAAGGCGCCGAAGTCGACCACGCGCACGACGGTGCCGAGGTAGCGCTCGCCGATCTCGGGGACCATCGGGTTGGCGATGGCGTTGACCGCGGAGCGCGCGGCCTCGGCCGAGGGGCCGTCGGTGGCGCCGATGTACACGGTGCCGTCGTCCTCGATGGTGATGTCCGCACCGGTGTCGTCCTGGATCTTGTTGATCATCTGGCCCTTCGGGCCGATGACCGCACCGATCTTGTCGACCGGGACGGTGACCGCGAGGACGCGCGGGGCGTGCGGGCTCATCTCGTCCGGGGCGTCGATCGCCTCGCCGAGCACACCGAGGATCGCCAGGCGGGCCTCGTGGGCCTGCGAGAGCGCGCCGGTGAGCACGGAGGTCGGCAGACCGTCGAGCTTGGTGTCGAGCTGGATCGCGGTGATGAACTCACCGGTGCCGGCCACCTTGAAGTCCATGTCGCCGAAGGCGTCCTCGGCACCGAGGATGTCGGTGAGGGCGGCGTAACGGGTCTCGCCGTTCACGGTGTCCGAGATCAGGCCCATGGCGATGCCGGCGACCGGGGCGCGCAGCGGCACACCGGCGTTCAGCATCGACAGGGTCGAGGCGCAGACGGAGCCCATCGAGGTGGAGCCGTTGGATCCCAGAGCCTCGGAGACCTGACGGATCGCGTAGGGGAACTCCTCGCGGGAGGGCAGGACAGGGACCAGGGCGCGCTCGGCGAGCATGCCGTGGCCGACCTCGCGACGCTTCGGGGTGCCGACGCGACCGGTCTCACCGGTGGAGTACGGCGGGAAGTTGTAGTGGTGGAGGTAGCGCTTGCGCGTGACCGGCCCGAGGGAGTCGATCTGCTGCTCCATCTTGAGCATGTTCAGCGTGGAGACGCCCATGATCTGGGTCTCGCCGCGCTGGAACAGGGCTGAGCCGTGAACCCGCGGGAGCACCTCGACCTCGGCGGAGAGCGCGCGGATGTCGCGCAGGCCGCGACCGTCGATGCGAACGCCGTCGGTGAGGACCTTCTTGCGCACGACCTCCTTGGTCAGCGACCGGAACGCCCCGGAGACCTCCTTCTCACGGCCCTCGAGCTGCTTGCCCTCGCCGGCGAGCTCCTCGGTGACCTCGTCGACCAGCTGATCGGTCCGCTCCTCGCGCTCACCCTTCGCAGCGATCGACATGACCTCCGCGAGACGCTCGGTGGCGGCGGCCTCGACGGCGGCGTAGGCGTCGTCCTGGTAGTCCAGGAACAGCGGGAACTCGCCCACCGGCTTGGCGGCGGCGGTGGCCAGCTCCTGCTGGGCGACGCAGAGGCTGCGGATGAAGACCTTGGAGGCCTCCATACCTTCGGCCACGACGGCCTCGGTCGGCGAGATCGCGCCCTGCTCCTTGATGAGCGTCCAGGCGTTGTCGGTGGCCTCGGCCTCGACCATCATGATCGCGACATCCTGGTTCCCCGCCTCGTCCTCGACGATGCGGCCGGCGACGACCATGGAGAACACGGCCTCGTCCAGCTGGGCGAAGGTCGGGAAGGCGACCCACTGGCCGCCGCCCTGGGCGTTCGGCATGAGCGCGATGCGCACCGCGCCGATCGGACCGTTGAAGGGCAGCCCGGAGATCTGGGTGGAGGCGGAGGCGCCGTTGATGCCGACGACGTCGTACGCGTCCTCGGGTGCGTTGGCCATCACGGTCAGGACGACCTGGACCTCGTTGCGCAGCCCCTTGACGAAGGCGGGGCGCAGCGGGCGGTCGGTGAGGCGGCACGCCAGAACCGCTTCGGTGCTCGGGCGGCCCTCGCGGCGGAAGAACGAGCCGGGGATGCGGCCCGCGGCGTACATACGCTCCTCGACGTCGATCGTGAGCGGGAAGAAGTCGAGGTGCTCCTTCGGCTTGCTCGACACAGAGGTCGCCGAGAAGACCATGGTGTCGTCGTCGAGGTAGACGGCGACGGCGCCGGCGGCCTGCTGGGCCAGCCGTCCGGTCTCGAAGCGGACCTCGCGACGGCCGTAGGAGCCGTTGTCGATGACTGCGGTGGTGGCGGTGATGTCGGGGCCTTCCATGGCCATGTGACTCTCCTTGGATGAAGGGTGGTGCCCTGCCGGTGCGGCCTTCGTCAGTCACCCGCGGGTGCCGGGTTCCCGGATCTCCGGGACTCCTGCTCCGCAGGCCACTGCCGAGGACCGAACCTGGTCGGGGCGGTGGACGGGTCGCCCGCCATCCGAGGACGGCGGGCACACGAAACCGCCGCCCGCCCTCAGGGGCGAGCGGCGGCGATCGTCAGCGGCGGATGCCGAGACGCTTGATCAGCGAGCGGTAGCGCTCGATCTCGACGCCCTGCAGGTACTGCAGGAGACGCTTGCGCTGACCGACCATCAGCATCAGACCACGACGGGTGTGGTGATCGTGCTTGTGGGTCTTGAGGTGCTCGGTCAGGTAGTTGATCCGATGGGTGAGGAGCGCAACCTGGACCTCGGGCGAACCGGTGTCGCCCTCGGTGGTCCCGTACTCCTTGATGATCTGCTGCTTCGTAGCGGTGTCGAAGGCCATGGCTCTCCTGGGTCGTTGCGCGGCGCTCCGGGACCTGATGTCCGGGCTCTGGGACGAGCGGGCCCCGCGACGCACGTGCCCGGGGGCTGAGGTGACGAATGGGGCGGAATCGCTCTCCGCGGCCGATAAGACGGCTCGGGCAGGATATCAGTCGGGGGCACCGGCCCGGGAGTGCTCTGCAGCGAGAGTGCGGCGGGTCACCTCGACGTCCCTGTCCATCTGTTCGACCAGCGTCTCGACGGAGTCGAACTTCAGCGTGGGGCGCTGGTAGTCGACGAATTCCAGGCGCACCAGGTCCCCGTAGAGGTCCAGGTCGTGGTCGCCGTGCACATAGGCCTCGACGGTACGCAGGGGCGCTCGGGATACCCCGTCGACTCCGTCCGCGCCCCCCGATCCGTCGGCCGCGAAGGTCGGGTTGGTGCCGATGGAGATGGTGGCAGGGGCACCGGCCAGCGGCGGGATCCCGAGGTGGCCGGGATCCTGCTCGGCGACGGTGAGGTATCCGGCGTAGACACCGTCCGCCGGGATCAGGCCGGCCGGCGACGGGCCGAGGTTCGCCGTCGGGAAGCCGAGCTCGCGCCCTCGGCGGAAGCCGTGGTGGACCACGTCGGTGACCGTGTGCAGCCGACCCAGAGCCTCGTTCGCGGCGTTCACGTCGCCCTCGAGCAGGTCGCCGCGGATCCCCGAGGAGGAGATGCGACCGGTGCCGGCGCCGTCCGGACCGAGCTCGTCGACGGTCACGACCTCGAAGCCGTACCCCTCGCCGAGCTCGCGCATGGTCTCGATGGTCCCCGCGTTGCCCCGGCCGAACAGCGCATCCTCGCCGAGCACCACGCACTGCACACCCAGACCCTCGACCAGGAAGACGCGCACGAAGTCCTCGGGCGAGTACTGCGCGAAGTCGACAGTGAACTCCAGGTCCAGGACGCCGTGCATCCCGGCCAGCAGGAGCAGACGGTCACGGTCCTCGTGGCCGGTGAGCAGGGGGGTGCGGACGGGGTCGCCCATCACGTGCCGCGGATGCGGCCAGAAGGTGAGCGCCACCGGAGCGAGCGAGCGGGTCTCGGCATGATGGCGCAGCTGATCGAGCACGAAGCGGTGTCCGCGATGGACCCCGTCGTAGTTGCCGATCGAGACCGCGGTGGGTCCGAGCTCAGCGGGCACCTCCTGGACGGAGTGCCAGATGGGGACGCGGGTCACGACGCGGTCATGTCCTTCCGGGGGCCGGATGCGCCCTCGCGGTGTGTGCAGAGTGCGCAGGGTGCTCAGAGTTCACGGGGCTCGGCGCGTCGGGGCCGACGCGGCACCGAGGATCGCCGGTGCACACTGTAGCGCCCGAGGGCGGGAGGCACGGTGCCCGGCGGGCGTCATCGCGCATCCCCGGATCCGTCGCTCGGATCCCCAGGGAGCCCGACGGCGCAGAGATGATGACGATGCATCCTCATCCGTCACCACCGCGTCTCGCCTCTCCGTGACGACAGGGAGCGTTGCAGCGCTGTGACGACAGGGAGCGTTGCAGAGCTGTGACGAAGGTCTGACTGTTGCCCATATCGTGCGGTATGCCGCCTCCGTTACCCTGAGGGACAAGGCGGCACCGGGGAGGGACCCCTGCGCCCTCCCGCACACAGCAGCGGGGGCAGTCACGACGGCCGCCGAGAACGGATCTGTTTCCATGACGAACGTGACCGATACGGCCGCGCTGGGCGGTCCTTCCCGACCCACCGGTCGCCACGGCCGTCGCCGCGTGGCACTCCTGCTGGTGGCGATCCTCGCCGTCATTGCTGTCGTCCTCACCGGCGGCGCGCTGGCGTACGCCAAGCAGTTCGAGGGCCGCGCACTTCCGGGCACCACGGTGCTCGGTCAGGATGTGGCCGGTCAGACTCCCGAGGAGATCGCCGCACTCGTCGCCGAACGGGGCGAAGAGGTGAGCGTCACCGTCACCGCCGGGGACCAGGAGCTCGAGAAGAGCCTCCCTGAACTCGGCGTGAGCGTCGATGCCGCCGCCACCGCGCAGGCCGCCGTCGACCGCGACGACTCCCTCGCCGGCGTGCTCTCCTCGACCTGGTCGGGTGAACACGTCGTGGATCCGGTCGTGACCGTGGACGAGGCAGCGACCGCGACCTTCGCCGAGGGTCTCGTGCCCGAGGACCGGACGACCCCGGTCGACGCATCGGTCGTCTTCGACGAGGAGGACCAGACCTGGACCGTCGAGCCCGGCCGCAACGGCCAGGGCGTCGACCCGGAGCCCCTGGTCGCCGCCGTGACCGAGAACGCCCCTGCGCTCGAGGACTTCGCCGTCGAGCAGCCCATCGAGGAGATCTCCCCCGCGATCACCACCGAGGAGGCGGAGGAGGTCGTCGGCTCGATCACCACCCTGCTCGAGCAGCCGATGTCGATCACCGGCGCTGACGGCGAGACCCACGAGGTCTCCGCCGAGCGCCGCAGCGGCTGGCTCTCCGTGGCGCCTGCCGAGGATGGCCAGTCCCTGGGCATCGTCGTGGACGAGGAGTCCGTGCGCGAGTGGGTCTCCGCCCGCGCCGAGCAGGATGCCGTCGAGGCGGAGGACGGGATCGAGCAGGTCGATGAGGACGGCGAGGTCGTCAAGGTCGTGGCCGAGAAGAAGGACGGCCTGAAGATCACCAACACCGACACGATCGCCGACCAGCTGATCACCGCACTGACGGGCCTCACCCCTCTCGAGGCCTCCTTCGAGTCCAAGACTGTCGAGGCCGAGGTCGAGCAGGTCGACGCTCCGGAGCCTGAGAAGGACGAGAAGGAGAAGGCGAAGGACGAGGAGAAGTCCGACGACGAGAAGAGCAGCACCCCGGCCGAGCCCACCGGTGAGAAGTGGATCGACGTCGATCTCTCTCACAAGACCGTCACCGCCTACGTGGGCGACACCCCGGTGTGGGGCCCGCGAGCGATGGTCGACGGCAAGGAGGGCAACGAGACCGTCACCGGTACCTACGAGATCTACTTGCGCTACGACGTCCAGGACATGACCAACGCCGCGTCCTATCCCGAGGATCATCCGGACTACTACTACACCGACGATGTCCCGTGGGTGCAGTACTTCCACCGCGGATACGGCTTCCACGGTGCACCGTGGCGCTCCTCCTTCGGGTACTCCGGTTCGCATGGCTGCATCAACATGCCGGTCTCCGATGCGAAGTGGCTCTACGACTGGGCCAGCATCGGCACCAAGACCGTGGTCCACCGCTGACCCGAAGGTCGTCCTGCTGACGGGCAGCATGACGCGGGGGGCCCCCCCCGGGGGGGGGGGGCCACCCCGCCCGCGGCCCCCGGGTCCGCCGCCGCAACCCGCGCCAACCGGGCGGGGGACCCAAGCGGGGGGCCCCCGGCTGCCCTTAGGGGGGTCGTGCGGCGGGCCCCCATGCGGGGGGGGCCCCCCCCTGGGGGGGGGGGCCCCCGCGTCCGTGTGCTCCGGGTGCCGGCTCAGCACCGGCGGACAGGAGCTGCTGGGTCAGCAGCGGGCCTCGACCGGGACCACCAGCAGAGGCCGCCAGGAGGAGCCTTCTCGGCCCAGGATCGCGATCAGGTGCCCGGAGGCGTCGAGCGCGGCGACCGGGCGGTCCTGGCCGGGCGGGTCGCGCCGTGCGAGCGACGCGGGGGCGGGCACCACGTCGACCTCGGACCGGATCCGGCGACCGGTGCCGAGCGCGGTGGCCTGCTCCTCGTCGACCGGCAGGACGGGGAGCACCCGGGCGGCGATGGCGCCCAGGCCCTGCAGCGGCAGGTCGACGTCGTCGCCCTCGCCGCGTGCCGGGACGTGCAGGGCGTCCTCGACCGAGAACGGCCCCACTGCGGTGCGTCGCAGTGCGGTGAGGTGGCCGCCCACGGCGTGCGCGCTGCCGAGGTCGCGCGCCAGGGCACGCACATAGGTGCCCGAGGAGCAGTCGATCACGGCGTCGAGGTCGAGGAACGGGCCCTCGGCGGACCGTCCGGTCACCGCGAAGCGGGAGACCTGCACGGGGCGGGCTGCGAGCTCGACGTCCTCCCCGGCGCGGGCTCGCGCATAGGCGCGCTTGCCGTCGATCTTGATGGCGCTGACCGTGGAGGGCACCTGCTCGATGTCACCGCGCAGTGCGCTCAGGGAGTGCTCGAGCTCCTGATCCATCAGGCCGGTGGCATCGACCACGTCGCCGAGCGGCTCGCCCTCGCGGTCATCGGTGGTGGTGGCCCGGCCCAGCCGGATCCTCGCCTGGTAGGTCTTGTCCAGCCCCACCAGGTAGGTGAGCAGCCGAGTGCCCTGGCCGACGCCGAGCACCAGCAGCCCGGTCGCCATCGGGTCGAGGGTCCCCGCATGGCCGACCTTCTTCGTGCCCAGCAGCCAGCGGACCCGGGCGACCACGTCGTGGCTGGTGCGCTCCGGCGCTTTGTCGACCAGGAGGATGCCGTGCGGGGCCGAGGTCACGCCTGCTCGCGGCCGAGTTCGTCGTCCGTGGATGCGGACTGCGCATTCACCTCGTCGTCCCACTCCTCCTCGCGCGGCTTGCGGTAGGGGTCGGACTCTCCGGCGTAGGTGGCGCCGGCCTTGGCCTGTTCGAGCTCGGCGTCGCGGCCCCGGGCCTCGCTGAGGAGGTCCTCGATGACGCGGGCGTTCTCGGGCACGGCATCAGCGATGAACTCGAGGGTCGGGGTCAGGCGGACGCCGGTCTGGCGGCCCACCTCGCGACGGAGCGTGCCGGTGGCACTGACGAGGGCGGCGGCGGTCCCCTCACGCTCCTCGTCGGTGCCGAAGACGGTGTAGAAGAGGGTGGCGTGCTGGAGGTCGCCGGTGACCCGCACATCGGTGATGGTCACGAACCCGAGCCGCGGGTCCTTGATCCGGGTGTCGAGCATGGTCGCGACGATGACCTTGATGCGGTCGGCGAGCTTGAGGGCACGGGGATTGTCGTTCATGAGGTTCTGTTCTCCTGATCAGCGGCGAGAGCGGCGAGCTGCTCGACGCGGGGGTGGTTCGAGGGGACCGCGAGCAGGACGTCGCGATCGATGGACCGGTCGACCCGGTGGCGGAAGGCGCCGTCGGGGCTGAGGACCTGCAGCCCGGACCCGGCGAGCACCGCGGACGCCTGCTCGTGGTCGAGCGTGCGGCGGTTCACGGCGAGGGCGAGTCCGGCCCCGTCCCGCAGCAGGCGGCGCCAGCCCGGGACCGCGGCACGCAGCACCTCCAGGGGAGAGCGCTGCCATGCCCCGCCGGCACGGGAGCCGTGCTGGACCCCGTACGGCAGATCGGCGACCAGGGCGTCCACGGAGGCGTCGGGAAGCAGCTCTCCCAGCCGGACGGTGTCGCAGCCGAGCACCGTGACGTGCTGACCGCCGCCGTCGCGCAGGGTCCGCTTGTCCGGGGCGAGCTGGACCTCGAGCCGGGTCCCCAGCTGCTCCCCGTGCACGGTGAGCCGGGTGCTGTCCAGGGTGTGCCGGAGGCGATGGTCGCGCAGCCAGGTGCCCAGGAACGCCCGATATTCCTCGATGTCCTTGCGGTCGATCTCGGCTCCGATCGGGCTCAGCCCCAGGCGCAGGGCGCGGTTGAGGGTGGTGCCGCGACCGCAGAGCGGGTCGAGCAGCGACAGGGAGCCGTCGAACAGACCCTCACGCCGAGTGGACAGGGCCGCGGCGAGGTTGATCAGCAGGGCGGTGAACTGCTCATTAGTCTTGCCCGGGTAGCGCAGGATCGTCTCCAGATCCGCGGGATGGTGCAGGATGCCGGGCAGGTCACGGGGGCGCAGCAGCGGCGCCGCAGACACGGCGGGGCTCGTGGTGGGCTCCTCGACCACATCCAGTACGCCGAGCGTGCTGGACAGAGATCCGAGCAACCGGCCCGTGGCGGCCGTGGCAGGTGCCGCGTCGTCATCGGTGTGCACCTCGAGGGCGTCCATACCGCCGACCACGCGTTCGCTCACGACGGGCACGGTCCCGCGGTGCGCGCCGAGCACCCAGTGCGCCTCTGCGAGCGCGAGAGCACCCGCGGCCTGCGCGTAGACGCGATTGGCCGAGGGTGCTCGCACGGCGAGGGACACCTGGGTCATCGTGCTCTCCTCCCCCGCCGGGTCGCGTCCGGACGTCCCGCAGGACGCCCGGACGCTCCGGGATCAGATGCGGGGCTTCTCCTGCATCTCGTAGGTGGTGATGCGGTCCTCGAGCTGGAGGTCGTTGTACGAGCCCAGGTTGATACCGCACTCGTACCCGTCGCGGACCTCGGTGACGTCGTCCTTGAACCGACGCAGGCCGGCCACCTCGATGTTCTCGGCGATCACCGTCCCGTTGCGGGTGATGCGCGCCTTCGCGCCGCGCTTGATGAGGCCGCTGCGCACGATCGAACCGGCGATGTTGCCGAACTTGGAGGAGCGGAAGATCTCGCGGATCTCCGCCGAGCCGAGCTCGACCTCCTCGTACTCCGGCTTGAGCATGCCCTTGAGCGCCGACTCGACCTCGTCGATGGCGTTGTAGATGACCGAGTAGTACTTGATCTCCACGCCCTCGCGATCGGCGTAGTCCGCGTTCAGACCCTCCGCGCGAACGTTGTAGCCGATGATGACCGCGTTCGAGGCGACCGCGAGGTTGATGTTGTTCATCGTGATCGCGCCGACGCCGCGGTCGATGATGCGCAGATCCACGCCCTCGCCGACCTCGATGCCCAGCAGCGACTCTTCGAGGGCCTCCACCGCACCGGCGGCGTCACCCTTGAGGATGAGGTTGAGGGTCTCGACCTTGCCGTCGGCCATGTGCTGATTGATGTCCTCGAGGCTGATCCGCTTGCGGACCTTCGAGAGCGACGCGGCACGCTTGGCGGCCTCGCGCTTCTCGGCGATCTGGCGGGCGGTGCGCTCGTCCTGGGCGACCAGGAAGGAGTCACCGGCGCCGGGCACCGAGGTCAGACCGAGCACCTGCACCGGACGGGCGGGACCCGCCTCGGTGACGGTCTCGCCGTTCTCGTCGAGCATCGCACGGACACGGCCGTGGCCGCTGCCGCAGACGATGGCGTCGCCGACCCGCAGGGTGCCCTGCTGGACCAGCACGGTGGCGACCGGGCCGCGACCCTTGTCGAGGTTCGCCTCGATGGACACGCCGCGCGCGGCCTTGTCGGGGTTCGCGGTGAGCTCGAGGGCGGCGTCCGCGGTGAGCAGCACCGCCTCCAGCAGCGCATCGATGTTCTGGTTCTCGCGTGCGGAGACGTCCACGAACATCGTCTCGCCGCCGTACTCCTCGGCGATCAGGTTGTACTCGGTCAGCTGCTGCCGGATCTTCTCCGGGTTGGCGTCGGGCTTGTCGATCTTGTTGACCGCGACAACGATCGGCACGTGCGCCGCCTGGGCGTGGTTGAGTGCCTCGATGGTCTGGGGCATCACGCCGTCGTCCGCGGCAACCACCAGGATCGCGATGTCGGTGACGTCCGCACCACGGGCACGCATGGCGGTGAACGCCTCGTGGCCCGGGGTGTCGATGAAGGTCAGCGCACGGTCCTGCTCCTCGTGCTCGACCTCCACCTGATATGCACCGATGTGCTGGGTGATGCCGCCGGCCTCGCCGGCGCCGACCTTCGCCTTGCGGACCGTGTCCAGCAGGCGGGTCTTGCCGTGGTCGACGTGTCCCATGACGGTGACGACGGGCGGACGCGGCATGCGGTCCGACTCGTCCTCCTCGGCGAGCTCGGCGTCGAGATCGATGTCGAACTGCTCCAGCAGCTCGCGCTCCTCGTCCTCCGGGGAGACGATCTCGATCTTGTAGCCCAGCTCCTCGCCCAGCAGGCCGAAGGTGACCTCGTCGAGCGACTGGGTCGCGGTGGCCATCTCGCCCATCGCGAACATCACGGTGATCAGCGACGCGGGGTTGACGTCGATGCGATCGGCGAAGTCGGACAGCGAGGCGCCGCGGCGCAGGCGCACGGACTGACCGTTGCCGCGCGGGATCGAGACGCCGCCCGGCGCGGGAGCCTGCTGCTGCTCGAATTCCTGACGCTTCGCACGCTTCGACTTGCGCGAACGGGCCGGCTTGCCGCCGCGTCCGAAGGCGCCCTGGGTGCTGCCGCGACCACCACGGCCACGGGGACCGCCGCCACCGCCACCGGGACGGCTGGGGCCGCCCGGACCGCCGGGGCCGGGACGACCGCCGCGACCGCGGCCGCCGCCACCCTGGTTGGCGTCGGCGAGACCACCGCTGGAGTGCTGGCGCATGATGCCGGGGGTCGGCATCCCGGGACGACCGCCACCCGGACCCGGAGCGCCTTCACGGGGCGGACGGCTCGAGGCCTGGTCACCGGCGGCGGGACGGGCGGGGCGCTGCCCCGGACGGGGCATGCCCTGCGAGGTGGCGAAGGGGTTGTTCCCGGGACGGGGACCACCCTCGCCGCGCGGCGGACGCCCGCCGCCCTGCCCCGGCTTGCGGGCGCCGGCACGCGGCATGCCCTGCGAGGTGGCGAAGGGGTTGTTCCCGGGACGGGCGCCACCCGGACGGGGCGAGGGACGCTCGCCACCGGGCTTCGGCGCGGCGACCGGCTTCTCGGCGCCCGGCTTCGGCGCGACGGGCTTCTCAGCGCCCGGCGTCGGCGCGGCAGGCTTCTCAGCATCCGGCGTCGCCGCGGCAGGCTTCTCGGCGCCCGGCGCCGGCGCGGCAGGCTTCTCAGTCTTCTCTGCGGCCGGGGTCGGTGCCGGGGCGGCGGGCTCCTGGGGAGCGGACTCGGCCGGCTGCTTCGCAGCGGGCTTCATGCCCGGCTTGGGCGCGGACGTGCCGCCGGGCTTGGGAGCGCCGGAGGACTTGGGGGACGCACCGGTGTCGCTCTTCGTCGCGGGAGCATCATCGCCGCTCTTGGCGGGGAGCTCCTGACGCAGACGACGGGCGACCGGCGCTTCGATGGTCGAAGAGGCGGAGCGCACGAATTCGCCCATGTCCTGCAGCTTCTGCAGAACGGCCTTGCTGGGGTGTCCGAGCTCCTTGGCGAGCTCGTGGACGCGGACCTTAGCCACATTTCTCCTGTCTCGGTCCGGCCGACAAGAGGGCTCGGACCACTAATTCCTGAGGGTGCTCATTGGTGAGTACTCATCGGATGTCCATGGTTCTTCTACCTGTTCCACGTTCGGGTGAAATCGGGGTTCTCGAGCGACTGGGCCAGGAGCCCGGTATCGACCGGCCCCCGGAAGGACCGGGGGAATCCGCCTCGCCGCAGGGCGAGCTCGAGACATGATGCGGCGGGATGGAGCCACGATCCACGGCCGTGGGCCGACCCCGAGGGGTCGACACGGACTCGCGGAGCGGCACCGCCGGGAGCGGGCTCCCGGACCAGTCGCACCAGGTCGTCGCGCGCGGCCACCTGGCGGCAGCCCACGCACGTGCGCTCGGGACGAGGGGAGGAGCGGGTCACCATTCCTCCACCTCCGTTCCGTACGCCTCCGCCGGGAGAGCTGCACGATCGATGAACGATGCGTGCCGCCACCCGGCGAACAGCCTCCCCAGTGTAGCGGACCCGCTGCACACCTTCTGCAGCGGGGAGGCGTGGGACACACCTCAGTCGGCCGGCGTCGGCTCCGGTGCACTGTCGGACCGGATGTCGATCTTCCAGCCGGTCAGCTTGGCGGCGAGCCGGGCGTTCTGCCCGTCCTTGCCGATCGCGAGGGAGAGCTGCGTCTCGGGCACGACGGCCCGTGCCGAACGGCCGACCTCGTCGAGCACCGTCACGCTCGCGACCCGCGACGGCGAGAGCGCATTGGTGATGTAGGTGGCCGGGTCCTCGTCGAAGTCGACGATGTCGATCTTCTCGCCGCCGAGCTCGTTCATCACCGCCCGCACCCGGGCCCCCATCGCGCCGATGCATGAGCCCTTGGCATTGACCCCGGGCACCGTCGCCCGCACCGACATCTTGGTGCGATGGCCGGCCTCTCGGGCGAGGCCCGCGATCTCGACCGTGCCGTCGGCGACCTCGGGGACCTCGAGATCGAACAGACGGCGCACCAGGTTGGGGTGCGAGCGCGACAGGGTGATCTGGGGACCCTTCGGGCCGCGCCTCGCCTCGGTGACGTAGGCCCGCAGCCGGCGGCCGTGCGAGTAGTCCTCGCCCGGCACCCGCTCGTGCGGGGGCAGCACGGCCTCGACCTCGCCGAGGTCGACCAGCACCATTCGCGGGTCGCGACCCTGCTGGATGATGCCGGAGACGATCTGATCGGCGCGGTCGGCGTACTCGCCGAGCACCGCGTCGTCCTCCAGGTCGCGGATGCGCTGGAAGATCACCTGGCGGGCGGTCGAGGCGGCGACCCGTCCGAAGTTCTCGGGGGTGTCGTCCCACTCCTCCAGCACGATGCCGTCGCCGTCGCGTTCGCGGGCGATCACGGCGACCTCACCGGTGCTGTCATCGATGAGCACCTCGGAGTCCCGCACCGGATGATCGGTATGGAGGTAGGCGGCGTGCAGCGCCGAGCGGATCGCTTCCAGCAGCACGGGCAGGCTGATCTCGCGTTCACGTTCGAGGGCCCGCAGGGCACCCATGTCGATGTCCATCTCAGCTCTCCTTCTGCGCGGCCGAGCGGTCCGCGGCGGTGGTCTCGGCATCAGCGAGCAGCTGCGCGAGGTCGGCGGGCGGGTCGAACTCGACCTCGACCCGGGCTGTGGCGACGTCGGCGATCGGGATCACCGGACGGTCAGGGGTGCCCTTGGGCACCTTCAGCGGGCGGCCGCGGTCGTCGCGGCCGGGCTCCTGGCGCAGGTGCAGGTCCTCGCCGTGGACGGCGAGCAGCCGAGCCCGGTAGCGGGTGCCGTCGGCGACGGTGAGGGCCAGCAGACGGCCGCGGGAGCGACGGAAGTGGCGCGGCTGCGTGAGCTCGCGATCGACGCCCGGCGTGGTGACCTCGAGCAGGACCGGGGTGCTGCCCAGCACGGCATCGTCGGCGTCCACCGCTGCGGAGAGTGCGCGGGAGGCCTCCGCCACGGCGTCAAGATCCGCGCTGCCCAGCTGGTCGTCGGGGAGATCCACGACGAGGCGCACCTGCGGCATCCCGCCGCCGTGCCGAATCTCGACGTCTTCGAGCACGAGCCCATGGGCGTCCAGCACCCGGGTCGCCGTCTCCCGCAGGATGGTCTGGTCCTCGAGTGCGCTCATGGCCCGCTCGCCTCCTGCTGCTATGGGTGTCTGTGGTGCCCGGGACATCCCCCGGGGCGATGGCACCAGGATAGGGGCCGTGGCTGGTTCGTGCCTCCACCCCAGGCTCCGATGCGAGAATCATCCCGTGTCCCGTCCTGCTGCTCCGCCCCGCGCCGCGTTCGCTCCCACCCGCCGCGGCAGCCTCGCTCCCACCCGCCGCGCCCTGCTGTACGCCGCGGGTGCCGCAGCGCTCCTGCCGCTGGCGGGATGCGGTCGGGTCGCGCTGGGCGGGCCGGAGGAGTACACGCCGCCCCCGCCGGGCATCGATGATCTCTACCGCCGTGATCTGCTGGAGCTGCTGGAGCGGGCGATCGCCGGCACCGAGCGGGTGGCCGCCGACGGCGACGCCGACGCGGATCCGCTGCTGTCCTCGACCGTGGCCGCGCTCTCCTCCGCCCTGCCGGTGCAGCGCACCGCCCTGCTCACCGGCGCGGAGTCGGAGAAGGAGCGCGAAGCGGTCGAGGACCCCGTCCCTGGGCAGACCTCACCCCCACCTCCCGAGGAGGCGCCGACAGATCTGGCCGGGCTGGTCGCCGCCCTCCTCCAGCTGCGCGATCTCGCCGCGGCGGCGGCTCGTCAGGTCTCCGGATCGCTGGCACGGCCGGTGGTCGCGATCGCGGCGCACACCGCCTGGGCAGCGCAGCGTCTGCGCGGCGGTGCCGGCAGCGACGGGTTCGCCCCCTCCCCCACTGCGGAGGAGCTGGTGCCCACCCGGGAGGTGCCCGCGACCGATCCACCGTCGATCGGCGCCGAATCCGATTACCACAGCACGATCGAGCGGGCCCAGCTCGAGGAGTGGTACGCCGGGTACCTCCATGAGGTGCTCGCCGCCCGCTCCGAGGACGAGTCACGACAGCAGCATCTGGACCTCTCGGAGCGGCATCGCCGGCGCGCCGCGGAGCTCGGAGTGATCGCCGAGCAGGACGGCGCCCCGGTCGTGGCCCGCCAAGCGGTCTATGCGATCCCCGGCGGGACCCTCGACGCGCAGACCGCCGCCCAGCTGCCGACGCTGCTGGCCCGGGGATTGCTGATCGATCACGTCGCGCTGGTCGGTGCCGCCCCGTTCGAGCGGCGACCGTTGCCGATCGCTGCTGCCCTCCAGGAGGCGGAGCGGCTGGCCCCGCTGGTGGACCGGATGGAGCCGCTGCCGAGCCTGGAGGTCGAACAGCCGCCGCCCGTCGAGGAGTGAGCCCGGGCGCTGCAGCGCGCGGTCCGCGCCTCCCGCGGTGACGGCTCAGGCGCCGCGGACCTCGGTGACCACCGCGTCGACGATCTCCTGCGGGCTGACCTCGCGGATCTCACCGCTGGCGCGGTCCCGCAGCTCCACCACGCCCTGGGCGAGGCTCCGGCCCACGACCACGGAGGTGGGCATGCCCAGCAGCTCGGAGTCCTTGAACTTCACGCCCGGGGAGACCTTGGGCCGGTCGTCGTAGAGCACCTCGAGGCCTCGGGCCTCGAGCTCGGTCGCGATCCGCTCCGCTTCCCCGAAGATCTCCTGGCCCTTCCCGGTGGCGACGATGTGCACATCGGCGGGGGCGAGCTGACGGGGCCAGGCCAGGCCCTTCTCATCGTGGTAGAGCTCGGCGACCGCGGCCACGGCGCGGGTGACGCCGATGCCGTAGGAGCCCATGGTCACCACGGCCGTCTTGCCGTTCTCGTCGAGCACCTTGAGGTCCAGCGCCTCGGCGTACGTGCGGCCGAGCTGGAAGATGTGCCCCATCTCCATGCCGCGGGTCAGGCGCAGCGGGCCGGAGCCGTCGGGCGCGGGATCGCCGTCTCGCACCTCCGCGGCCTCGATGGTGCCGTCGGCGGTGAAGTCCCGGCCGAAGACGAGGTCGTAGACGTGCTTGTCCTTCTCGCCTGCTCCGGCGACCCATGAGGTGCCGGGCACCACGCGCGGATCGACCAGGTAGCGGATCTCGGACGCAGAATCGAGGCCGAGCCCCTCCGGGCCGATGAAGCCCTTCTTCAGCACGGGATGCTTCTCGAAATCCGCATCGGTGAAGGGGGTCGCGAGCGCGGGGGCGACGGCGGTCTCGAGCCGCTTCGGATCGATCTCGCGGTCTCCGGGCACCGCGATCACCAGCGGCTCGGTGGAGCCGTCGGGGAAGGTCAGCAGGTAGACGAGGTGCTTGAGCATCTCGTAGCGGGTCCACTCCCCCGACTCTGCGATCGGGCCCTTGCCGGGGAAGGCCCGGTTCGAGAACTCGGCGAGCTTCGCGATGGTGGACGCGCCGGGGGTGTCCTCGACATGCATCGCGGGCAGGGCCGCGATCGCGTCCTCGTCCAGTGCGGGCGGTGCCACGGTGGTGACCGCTTCGGCGTTCGCGGCATAGCCGCCGTCGGAGACCACGAAGGTGTCCTCTCCCACCGCGGTGGGGTGCAGGAACTCCTCGGAGCGGGAGCCGCCCATGGCGCCGGCGTCGGCCCGGCAGATCACCGTCGGCAGTCCGAGCCGATCGAAGGTGCGCTGGTAGGCGCCGCGCTGATTCTCGTAGGAGACGTCCAGGCCCTCGTCGGTCACGTCGAAGGAATAGGCGTCCTTCATGATGAACTCGCGGGTGCGCAGCAGCCCGGCCCGGGGCCGGGCCTCGTCGCGGTACTTCGACTGGACCTGGTACAGCATCGTGGGCAGATCCTTGTAGGAGGAGAACAGGTCCTTCACCGTGAGGGTGAACATCTCCTCGTGAGTGGGGGCGAGCAGGTAGTCGTCCTGCTTGCGGTCCTGCAGCCGGAACAGGGTGGGGCCGTACTCCTCCCACCGCCCGGTGGCCTCGTAGGGCTCACGGGGCTGCAGCGCGGAGAACAGCACCTCCTGGCCGCCGATCCGATCCTGCTCCTCGCGCACGATCTGCTCGACCTTGCGCAGCACCTTCAGCCCCAGCGGCAGCCAGGTGTACACCCCGGCGGCGCTGCGACGGATGTAGCCCGCACGCACCAGCAGCCGGTGGCTCGCGACCTCGGCGTCGGCCGGGTCCTCCCGCAGGGTGCGGACGAAGGACGAGGACAGACGGATCATGGGGCAGGCCTTTCACACGGGGTGGTTCGGGGCGGGGCCACCGGGGCGCGCGCGGCCCCATCGTACTG